>JBKCFX010000343.1:0-9014 GCA_046303595.1 Bacteroidia bacterium | reverse complement strand
CCTCAAAGCATTTACATTTCGGGCCATGAGCACAACATGCAGTACTTTTCGGAACAACAAACACATTATTTCGTAAGTGGAAGCGGCGCTAAGCTGAACCCTATTTTACGCTACCGCTATCCGGCACATTTCATGGACGACCAGCAAACTGGTTTTTTTAAGCTGATGTTTTATGCATCGGGCAAGGCTGAGGTGCAGGCGTTTGGAGTTCGCGATCGGGGAGAGTTTTGGTCGAAAGTGCTATTTTATAAATAACTTTCTGAGGTTAATTTTTCAAAGCAATTCTACATCCTCGAATTTTAACGCTAATTTGCAGCCTGCTTGAAACAGTAGATTCGGTAAAACACCATGCAGGAATTCTGGGATTTAATCCAACAGTTTTTTACGTTTTTCCAGCCCGAAAACATCATTCGTTATGGCGGACTGATTTTTCTGCTTTCGGTTGTTTTTATTGAAAACGGATTGTTCTTCGGCTTCTTTCTGCCTGGCGATTCGCTCATGTTTACAGCAGGGCTTTTAACTGCGACCGGTGTATTGAATCATCCTTTTTCGTTGGTGTTAGGTGGAATTTTCTCGGCAGCTGTGCTAGGGAGTTCATTCGGTTACTATTTTGGAAGTAAAGCCGGTAGAAACCTATATAAACGCAAAGACACTTTTTTCTTCCGTAAAAACCACATTGCCATTGCAGAGCAGTATTATCAGCATTATGGAATCAGGACGCTTGTAATTGGACGTTTTCTTCCTGTTGTGCGAACCTTTGCACCCATAGTAGCAGGAATTGTTAAAATGCCTTTCGCGACCTTCATGCTGGCCAATGTGGGAGGTGCTGCAGCATGGGTGGGCTCGCTTGTAAGCCTGGGATATTTTTTAGGCAGAGTTTGGCCAGATGCCGAACATTACCTTGGGTACATCATATTCGGTTTAATTATAATCACGGCAATTCCCGTGATTCGCACCTATCTTAAAGCAAGAGCCGGAAAAAACAAGCCCTCGATATAAGCTGGTTTAGCTATTTTGTGTGCTACACAATTCGAATGAACATTTATCCGTTCATAATTAAAATTTAAACCAATCAGCACTGCATATCGACCACGTAATTTTACTCATTGAAAACGTGTATCCATGCGAAAACCGGCTCTCCTGCTGTTTTGTCTGATTCATGCTGTGTTAAACGCCCAACAATCGCCCATTTGGTGGGACCAGGGTGTTGAATACCGCGGTGCAACCGAATTGTTCGACAAAGAAAAATATGCTGCTGCTCAGAAGAAATACGACTATTTCCTGAGCCAGTCTCAACCCCAAAACAACGAATCTGCTAAATCGGCACAATACTATGCTGCGCTTTGTGCGGTAGAGCTGTTTAATCCTGATGCCGAATTTTTACTCACCAAATTCATTGCCGAGCATCCCGAAAGTCCGCTAGTTAAAGATGCTTGGTACCAATTGGGCCGCTTCTTTTTTCGCGATAAAAAATACAAGAAAGCCGAACAGTGGTTCCGCCAAGTTGATCCCGAAATGCTAGCTGAAGCCGACCAGGATGAATTCCACTTCAAACTGGGCTACACTTATTTCAAGCTCGACAATTATGATCGCGCATTGGCCGAACTTGCCTTGGTTAAGGATGGAAATTCAGATTATTCCTCAACAGCTACGTATTACTACGCCCACATCCAGTATCACCAAGAAAATTTTGAATCGGCGCTGGAGCATTTCAACAAACTGAGTCAGGATGAGACCTTCGGACGCATCGTTCCATTTTACATCTCCCAGATATACTTCCTTCAAAAAAAATTCGACAAAGTAATTACTTACGCGCAGACTGTACTCGACACAACACAGAGCAAACGCAAGCCCGAAATTGCCCGCTTAATCGGCGAATCGTACTACAACACCGATCGCTACAAGGAAGCCCTCCCCTACCTCGAAAGGTATCGCGACGAAAGCAAAAGCGATTTGAGCCGCGACGATTACTATCAATTGGGTTTTACGTATTTCAAAACGGGAGCCTTCGAAAAGGCCATTGAACCCTTCGAAAAAGCTTGTGGGAATGAAGATGCGCTTGGGCAAAATGCCTGGTATCATTTGGGCTATTGCCAACTAAAAACCGGGCAGAAAAAATTCGCCCGAAACTCTTGGGGCGAAGCTGCCAAAACTTCGTTCGATACGCTACTGAAGGAGCAAGCGCTATTCGACTATGCTAAACTGGCCTATGAACTGGGATACGATCCTTACGACGAAGCCGTTCGCGCACTTCAGGATTACATGAATGCCTATCCGAACAGCAAGCGCATGGATGAAGCGAATTCGTTTCTGGCCAGCATTTACATGTCGACCAAAAACTACCGCGTGGCGCTGCAGTCGCTCGACCGTATTAAAAACAAGAACAAAGCTCTTAAGGAAGCCTACCAGCGAGTGGCCTATTTTCGTGCACTTGAGTTGCTGAACGATAAAAACAACAATGAAGCCATTGCGCATTTCGACCGCTCGCTGGGCTATCCAGAAAACAAGGAATTAACCGCGCTGGCAAATTACTGGAAGGCTGAAGCGCTTTATCGCTCGGGCAAATATGCCGAATCAGTAAAAGGATATGAGTCGTTTATATATGGTTTGAATGCCTTCAACCAAAAAATATTTAACCGCGCCAATTACAATTTGGGATATGCCTATTTTAAGCAGAAAGACTACAGCAATGCATTGGTTTGGTATCGAAAATATACCGCAAAATATGCTGCTGAAGAGGTAAAAATTGCCGCAGATGCTTTTGTGCGCAGCGGCGATTGTTTCTTCATGAAAGGCGATTATGGCGGTGCGATGGACAGCTACGAGAAAGCGATTCAGCTCAAACAGGCCGAAACCGATTATGCACTTTACCAGAAAGGGATGGCGCAAATGGTAAGTGGAAAATCGGAAGCGCAAATTAAAACACACCGCCAGATTCTGAGCGACCATCCGCGCTCGGCGTTTGTAGACGATGCGAAGTGGGAGATTGCCCGCACGCTCGAAAATCAGGCACGGTATGAAGAAGCATACGAAACGTACAATGGCATTTTGTTGAATCATCCCTCCTCGTCGTTTATAGCCATGGCCAAGCTGCAGATGGCCGGAATTCGCTACAACCAGAATCGCGACGACGAAGCCAAAGCCTTGTACCTCGAAGTCATCGATTCGTATCCAGGCACGCCGCAATTCCGCGACGCACAAATTGGGTTGAAACGCATTTACACCGAAAGTGGCAATGTGATTGAGTTTCAAGAACTGGCCAAGGAAAAGGGCATGGAACAGTTGAAAAACACCACGCTCGATTCAACTGCATGGGAATCGGCCGAAACGATTTACCTAAAGGAAGGTAACTGTGAGAAATCGATTCCTCAGTTTGATGCCTACCTTAAAAATTTCCCAACAGGCATTTTCAGCCTCAAAGCGTTAGGCATGAAAGGCGAATGCGAGATGAAACTGAAACGCATTGACGATGCTGCCGAAACATACACGAAAATTGCGCAGCGCCCGAGAAATGAATATTCGGCAGAAGCCAATCTGATGCTTGGCATTTACACCCGTCAAAAGGAACAATTAGAGGAAGCCATTGCCTATTTCAAAGCACTCGAAAATTCGGCCGAAAACGCCGACCATACCTTGCAGGCACGCAGCAACATCATGCGCCTTTCGCAGCAAATTGGCGACAAATCGACCGCTGTGAATTATGCCCGTAAAGTAATGGAGACTGAGAAAGCCAACGATGATTTGAAGCAGGAAGCACGCCTCATTATTGCACGCTCGTTGTTTGATGCCGGTGATGAAGATGCAGCGATGACCGAATTCAATAAACTGAAAAAATCGAACTCAGAAATTGGAGCCGAATCGCGCTATTACATTGCACAAATTCATCACAACAAAGGCGATTACAAACGTTGCGAGAAGGCTGTATTTGAGCTTGTAGATGAAATGCCTTCGTATGACTATTGGCTTGCCAAAGGCTTCATTCTACTGGCCGAAAACTATGTTAAACTCGGTAACATCTTCCAGGCCAAGCGTACCCTCGAAAGTGTAATCGAAAACCACGAAGGCGAGGAGCTGCGCGAATTGGCAAAGAAACGACTCGAAATCATTCGCGTGCAGGAACAGGAACCGGCTACACCGGCAGAACAGGGCGATCCCGGAGAGATTCGTTTGAATCGAGGCAGCGATGATTCACTTTTTGAACCAAACAATGCAAATCCTGAAGAAGAAGGAGGAAAAGATGAATAATTTCCGCAACATATTCGGAATACTGCTCATGATGTGCACTTGCACAATCAGTTTTGCCCAGCCCGGCCATACATCTATGGATATTATCGGCACATACCGCCCACGCATTCCCGATGTGCAAAAGGTGAGCGAAGAAGCCGTGATCCAAGACAGTGCAAAAAACAAGGTTTCGGTCGATTACGAACTTTACAGCCGCAAGCATGCGACGGTGTTCGAGGTTGACCCGATTAAGGCCGCCAACATGCGGGGCGAATTGCTGAAAAAAATATATCCCGGTTATGCAAAAGCCGGATTTGGAACGTACATGACGCCTTACGCAGAGGTGTTTTACAATTCGACCCGTTCGAAAAAACTATTGGGGGGAGTGCATTTCAGGCATTTATCGTCGGATGGTAAAATTGCTGAAGTGCCGTATTCGGGGTTTAGTCAAAACCTACTTGCCCTCAATGGAAAGTCGTTTATCAAAAAAACGGCCTTAACCGGCGGAATCAATTACGACCGGCGCGTGATGCGGTATTACGGAATTAACAACGTAGATCTTGCTGATTCCAATTCGGTTTGGTTCGATTTCGATGTAAACAAAAACTCGATAAAACAGCGCTACCAGTTGGTTGGCGTAAACGCATCGATACACGATTTGTATCCGGTCGATTCGCAGGCTACTAAATTCAGGACGGGCATTTCGTACTACAATTTCCGCGACCTCAACAATGCGGAAGAGAACAATGTGAATATCGACGGCGATGTATCGTTTTACTACCGCGACTTCGATTTGTTTGTGAAGGGCGACATCGATTATTACAAGAACAATAACGACTCGATCGAAAGCGACAATACGCTACTCACGTTACGTCCGGGCATCCGCTTCAAGCAGGATAAATGGCGATTAAACGCGGGCATTTCGCTGTTTTCGGGCATGGGCGACACGAAGATGTTCAGAATTGCGCCCGAGTTGGATTTCGACTTGAAGCTGTACGAGAATTTCATCATCCTAAACCTCGGAACCGATACCCGCTACGAACGTGCTTCGTATAAAAGTCTCACGGATGAAAATCCTTTCCTCATCAATACCGTTGAGATGCGCAACGTGTGGAAACCCTTCCGCTGGTACGCCGGATTACGCGGCTCGGTGAGTTCGCGCTTGTCGTTTAACCTGCGGGCAAGCTATGTGCAGCTTACAGACCAGTATTTTTATGTAAACGACACCAGTTATGGCAATTGGAACAAAATGAACGTGGTGTACGACAATCCATCGTTGGTTGAATTTACCGGAGAGCTGGCTTGGCAGAAACATTCCAAACTGCGGCTTTCGGCAAGGGTTGATTATTTGGGATATACAACCAGCGGCGAAGATCGGGCTTGGCATGTACCTTCGTTGCGCATGAACCTCAGCGGAAAGTATAACCTGAAAGACAAGATTTGGGTTACCGCCACGGTGATTGGCCTGAACCGCCAGTTTGCACGGACATTTGTTTATGACACAGCCGGAGTTGCAAGTGTAGGCGAGGAGCGTATGAAGGGTATTGCCGACATCAATCTGGGAGGCGAATATCGCTACAACAAGCGGATGGGCTTGTTCGTCCAATTGAACAACATTTTAAATGTACGATACAGCCGTTTCCTGAATTATCCGACGCAGCGTTTTAGCGCATTGGGTGGCGTGAGTTTTTCGTTTTAGTTTTTGTAAACACGATTGTATAAAAAACAAAGCGGGACCGTTTTTAGAACGATCCCGCTTTTTGCTAATACTTGCCTTAACAAGCATCGCAAGACAAACTTAACAACGAATTAACCGTGACGTATACCGATGTACTTTTGGCAAATCAACTCAAAATCATCTCAGATTTCAAATTATCATTGTACGGATTGATCCGCTCCACTTACTCTGAATTCCACTCCATGCTAATCGTAAACCGAAGTATCTCAACTTCGAAATCGTACTATACACTGCCTAAAATCCAATAGTAAACTTCATTTATAGGTACAAAGTGCTTCTCCATTCGGAACGATATACACAGGTAAACCCGCATACATCAAAGCCTCGCATACTATCGTCCATTGCTGGACTGACCGATTAAAGAACGCTGCATTGTTTTGCTGTATCAAAGATGGAAAAACTCCATTAGAATCCAAATTTTTAAGGCCCATAGTTCTTCACACGTATTGCACAGGCTTATAAACATTTAACATTTCGCGAAAGGATTATCAAACCTGAAATGTGCTCCATAATTGCGAGGTAATAAACACCTGTTGAAAAGTATATCGGTTGATAAACCCGACAAAAAATGAGCTGATTGGGTTGTTAAAAAATCGTTTTTCGTAGACTTGTGAAAAAAGAGGCGCTTTTTTAAGCTCAAACGGACAGTTTTAGATGAACGAAATCTGGCTTAAGGGGCGAGGCAAGTAGCTCATTAGCCAGGGCCTTGCGCGCCGCGAATGACTACAGCCGAGCACCTGACCCGAAGGGGAAGCCCCAAATTCTATAGATTACCGGTACGTCCGCCATCGACCGGAACGTTGATGCCGTTGATGTACGCTGCCTCATCCGATGCTAGAAAACAAACGGCATAGGCAATTTCTTCGGGGGTGGCAAAGCGCGCCATCGGAATTTCGTGCAACATTTCGGCTTCTACCGCATCGATGCTGTTTCCGCTGCGGGATGCTTTAGATGCGATAATCTGTTCGAGTCGGCCGGTTTTGGTTGCACCGGGCAAAACGTTGTTCACAGTTATGCCAAACTTCCCGACTTCGTTTGCCAATGTTTTTGCCCAGTTTCCAACAGCCGCGCGTACCGTATTGGAAACGCCCAATCCATGCAGCGGCAATTTAACCGAGGTTGAAATGATGTTTATGATGCGGCCACTGCCCCGCTCTTTCATAGCCGGAACCAGAGCCGCAGTAATAACGTGGTTGCAAATAAGATGCTGCGAAAATGCATCGAGAAAAGCTTCGGGCTTGGCATCGAGCAGCGGTCCGGCCGGAGGTCCGCCATTGTTGTTGACAATAACATCGATCGTATTTCCATCGTTCGCAAACTGTTGAATAACGCTTTGCACTTCTTGCCACTTGGAGAAATCGGCAGCAAGAAAAGAATGCGCGCCCGAAGAAACCGAAGGAAGATCTGCACACACCTGAGCCATTTTTTCGGCATTGCGTGCAAAAAGCACAACACGTGCACCGCGATTGGCCATTTCTGTGGCACAGGCCAATCCAATTCCTTGCGTACTTCCACAAACTAAAACCGTTTTACCATCGAGTCGTAAATTCATTCGCGCGTGATTTTGTATCATTGTCCAAAATTAATGCTTATGCCTATCCAACGTCCGTTTAATTTTAAAAAGTGGATCGATGATAACCGCCACCTGCTGAAACCGCCGGTTGGCAACCAATCGGTTTATAAAGCTTCGGAAGATATTATTGTAATGGTCGTTGGTGGTCCGAATAACCGAAAAGACTACCATTACAACGAAACCGAGGAGTTTTACTTTCAACTCGAAGGCGATATGGTGCTTCGCATTATAGAAGATGGGAAGCCGGTTGATATTCCGATTTGCGAAGGTGATGTTTTTATGCTTCCCGGAAAAACACCGCATTCGCCACAGCGGCCAGCCAATACGGTTGGATTGGTAATTGAACTTGTACGTCCATTGTCGGTTCTTGATGGCTTTCGCTGGTATTGCGAGAACTGTGGCTCATTGCTGCACGAAGCGCATTTGCATGTGGCCGATATCGTTAAAAATCTTCCACCTGTGATGGAAGCGTTTTATACAAACGAAGAACTGCGAACCTGCAAATCGTGTAGAACCTGCATGGAACCGCCGAATAAATTGGTATAAGGGAGCGGATGAATCAAACCATAATAACCATGGAATTAAGGATTTTAGCGATTGCCTAGGATTTGCTTTCAAAGCCTCTTCGGCCCATAAATTTAAATTGCAGTAATGAGGTTTAAATTTCCTTACTTTACAATAAAATTTGATGTAATACTTTCAATACTATACCTTTACAAACCAATTAATCTACGATGAAACTACTTAATCTAATTTTAATCTTAAATAGTATTGCCACGCTTGCTCTGGCGCAAGTGCCGCAAAAATTTTCCTACCAAAGTGTGATTCGCAATTCGGGCAATCAGCTTATCGCCAACCAGATTGTGGGCATCAAAATTTCGGTGCTGCAAGGCAGTGCGAATGGCACCGTTGTATATGCCGAAACGCACAATCCCACAACTACGGCAAATGGTCTGGCCAATCTCGAAATAGGCGGTGGCAATTTGCTGAGCGGTAATTTCGCCAACATCAACTGGTCTAACGGCCCTTATTTCATAAAAACCGAAACCGATGTAAACGGTGGAAACAATTACTCCATAAGCGCGACGCAGCAATTGCTCAGTGTGCCGTATGCATTTCGTGCCGAGGACATCAGTTATAGCGTTAGCCAATCGGGCGATACGCTGTTTATTGGCAATGGCGGATTTGTAATTGTTCCCGGAATAAGCGCGGCCAATGCATCGGGTGGTAATGGCGGCGATGGTGGCGGTGGTAGCGCAGGAACATCGTCGGGCACCACGGCGCATACCTGTGGCACAGCCAACGTGGTGAATGCAGGTCTAACCTATAACAGTGTGATTGACCAGGAAGGGAATATTTACAAAACCATCGTGATTGGCAACCGGGAGTGGATGGCCGAAAATCTTAAAACCACAACCTACCGCAATGGCGATCCCATTGTTTCGGGTCTGAGTGCTACACAATGGGCCGGAACAACAT
>JBKCFX010000342.1:0-1724 GCA_046303595.1 Bacteroidia bacterium | reverse complement strand
GTTGCTAGATGACACATTGAAGATATAGAATATTCGGCGGATAATAGGGTGGATACGAAATCTATTGCTATTTTTTTGACGATCCATACATACCAATAGAAAAATCCTGTATCTTTGCCGACCTTTGGAAAATCATCGTGGCAACGGATTATTTTCAGCAATATAGCATACAATTCGTGGGGCTTTCGGACGGAGAGCACCGTTTCGAATTTGAGATAGAAGATCGTTTTTTTGCTTCTATCCCGAATGCTGTTGTGTCTTCCGGAAGTGTTCATTTGGATGTTGTTTTAAGCAAGCAACCAAACATGCTTACGTTAAACTGCGCTTTCAAAGGAACTGTTGACACAGTTTGCGACCGTTGCGCAGTATCATATCCTTATCCGGTCGAAGGGCAACAACGCCTAATTATCAAATTGGGTGATGAACCATCAGAAGATGAGGATCTTGTTGTTTTACCGCGCGGTGAACACGAATTCAACATTGCGCAGCACATTTATGAATACATTGCGCTTTCTTTGCCTCTGCGCATCGTTCCTTGTGAAGAATTAAGCGATACAAGCATATGCGATAAGGCTACTTTAGCCCGACTCGATGAACTCTCCATCGCTGATGAACCTGCAGAAATAGACCCTCGCTGGGCCAAACTAAACGAATTAAAGAACAAACAATAACAGGTTTAACTCCATTATATTTTGAACCATGGCACATCCTAAACGAAAAATCTCGAAGACCCGCCGCGACAAGCGCCGTACACACTACAAGGCCGAAGCTCCAACCCTGGCGAAATGTTCTACAACCGGAACTATTCATCTCTATCATCGTGCTTACTACGTTGATGGTGACTTGTACTACAAAGGAAAATTGGTAGTACCCGCTAAAGTTAGCGCGTAATCTTCGTTGATTCTTTATCTCTACCGCAGTAGATAAATGCATATCGGTATTGATATGATGGGGGGTGATTTTGCTCCCGCGGCAACAGTTCAGGGTGTGCTCTTGGCAGCCGAAGAACTGAAGTCAAAAGCCAATCTTGTGCTTATCGGAAACGAACGCATCATTCGTGAGGAGTTTTCGTCGCATGGAATTAGTGCGGATGCATTTACCATTGTCGACGCGCAAAGTGTTATCGAAATGGGGGAACATCCAGCAAGAGCCTTTACCCAGAAAACAGATTCGAGTATTGCCATCGGTTTTCAACTACTCAAAGAAGGAAAAATACAGGCTTTTGCAGGCGCTGGGAATACAGGTGCAATGCTTGTAGGTTCGGTGCTTTCAATAGGAACAATCGATGGCGTGCAGCGACCCTGCATCATGTCGCTTATGCCCAAAGAAAAGGGCGGGTATGGAATTCTGCTTGATGTAGGTTCAAATGCCGACTGCAAGCCCGAGTTATTGGTGCAGTTTGCCTATTTGGGTTCGATGTATGCCGCTAATGTGCTTGGCATCGAAAACCCGAAAGTTGGCTTGATTAATATCGGTGAAGAACCCGAAAAAGGAAACCAGCTTGCACTGGCTACGCATCAATTGCTTAACGAGGCTACCGAAATTAACTTTATCGGAAATATTGAAGGACGCGACCTTTTTAATCAGAAAGCCGATGTAATGGTTTGCGATGGTTTTACCGGTAATGTAATTCTTAAACAAGCCGAAGCATTTTATTGGCTTATTCGTAAACGCTCGATTTCAGATCCCTATCTCGATCGGTTTAATTACGAAAACTATGGCGG
>JBKCFX010000341.1:0-3495 GCA_046303595.1 Bacteroidia bacterium | reverse complement strand
AAAGTGGAAATTTATTCAACCTCGTAGCATGGCAAAAGGGTGACGAGAGGGGCTCGCATTGCTACAAAGGCGATTGGGCCTATCTCGATCAGGTAATTGCTTCTGAGGCGCTGGTTAAAGGAAGTTCGGGCGCGAAAACTTATTACAATCGTGCCATGGCGTTTCGTGCCGATTTTTTGCTCACCAAAAACGAAAAGTATGGCACATTAGAGCCCTTCCGAACCTATGGTGGGAAAAATTACCTAGGTGGATATAGCGATCATTTGCCTGTTTTTGTGGATGTTATTCTCAAGGAAGAATGAAATTGAAAGATTTGTAAGGATGTATAACGCTTTTACTCCAGTTCGCCTATATTTGCAGTGGGTAAGTCTTTTACGACCAGCTCCTGTTGAACTCCCCCAGGACCGGAAGGTAGCAAGGGCAAACGGTTGAGCGGTGCGATAGAAGTAACTTACCCACTTTTTTTATACCCATTTTGAATCGCAGCGAATTGATTGGGCTTATAGCCCAGAATAGATTCTTAAAAAGTCCGATAACCTGGATTTGCTTAGCCATTTGTATCTACTTTCTTGCAATTCCGGTCGACATTATAGAAGTCGATTCGGCGCAGTATTATTCGATGGCGGTCGAGATGCTCAAAAAAGGCGAATATCTGGAATTCACCGACCGCGGCAAGCCTTATCTCGACAAGCCCCCGTTTATTTTCTGGATCAGCGGATTGTTCTTCTCGATTTTCGGAATCAGTGAGTTTGCCTTTAAACTCCCATCCATTCTTTTTTCAGTGCTGGGAATTTATGCCTGTTATCGCTTGGCGCGTATTTATTACAACAAAGAAACGGCACAATTGGCTGCTCTTATTCTTGCTACAACGCAAGGATATTATCATTTCAACAACGATGTGCGCACCGATACCTATCTTACCAATTCGGTAATTGCATCGGTATGGCTCATTGCTGAATTTTTGAGTAAGCGAAGATTGCTTTATTGCCTGGGTGGCTTTTTCTTTGCCGGCATAGCCATGCTCGCCAAGGGACCGATGGGACTTGTTTCGCCTATTTTGGCTTTTGGTACACATATTTTGTTCAAGAGCAATTGGCGCGTTTTGTGGCGCTGGGAATGGATTGTCGGAATTGCTGTAACAGGTGTGGTGATTAGTCCGATGCTAATTGGCTTATACCATCAGTTCGATTTACATCCCGAACTCGTAGTGAATGGTAAAACTGGCGTTTCGGGTCTGCGCTTCTATTTCTGGGAACAAAGCTTCGGACGCATTACCGGCGAAAATGTGTGGAAGAACGATACCGGTCCGTTTTTCTTTGTGCACAACCTCGCTTGGTCATTTCTACCTTGGAGTATCGGTATTTTTGGCGCTTTTTTTCTTTTAATAAAGCAAACAATCAACGAGAGGCGTTTTCTTATAAAGGAAAAGCAGGAGTGGATCTCTTGGGGTGGTTTTCTACTTCCATTTATTGCTTTATCGTTTTCTAAATACAAATTGCCGCATTATATCTACGTAACGTTTCCATTTGCTGCTGTTATAGCAGCCGACTATTTCATTGGTTTAAAACGTAAAAGCGAATTGCTGTTTAAGCGAATCAATGCAGTGCAATACGTTGTAATGGGCGCTGCATGGCTATTTGCGTTGTTAATTGTGGGATGGTTTTTTCCTTTGAAAAACGTTCTACTAATTCTTGTGGCGTTTGTTGGCATTGTGGGACTAATCTGGAGTGGTTTTAATAGGTTTGGGAGTGTCTACAATCGTTTTTTATTCGTTTCTCTCTTGAGTTCTTTCTCGGTGAATGCCATTATGGCGACGCATTTCTATCCATCGATTCTTGAATACCAAGCGAGTGGGAAAGCAGGTACGTTTGCATTGGAAAACAATTTGCCACTCGATCGCTTATATGTGCTGGAGGCCAATGCAAGGGCTCTTGATGTTTATTCGGAGCATGTTCAAATTGAGGTCGACGAACAGAAACTTCAGCAGATCTGGGAGCTTGATTCCATAAATGCCTTGTATGTTTTTACCAATAGAAATGGATTGCATCGTTTACATAGTGCAGGATGGACACTGGATACTGTTTTTAAAGCACCTGCTTATTCAGTAACGATATTAACAATGAACTTCGGGAACCCGAATACACGCGAAAAAGTGCTGAACCGAGGATATATTTTTAAACTCTCGAAATAAATTTATTTCTGCCTTTCCAATTGGCACATCGTAGTGCTTCCGCCACCAATTCTATACCTTAATTCCAAATTAATTAAGTTTCCAATGATTATTCCGTTGCCGTTTACGTATTCTCCGTCCGGCGCGTTCTTATTTTCATCTATGGTGATGTTATTTCCGGAAATGGTTGCCCGTAAATCCTTTTGAACAACGCCCCCTAAATTCTCAATAATTACATCCGATAGGTTGTCGTTTGCTTCCCGAATGGTGGTTTCATACGCTGCACTTATCAAGTTACACCCTGCCGAGGTGCCAATATATGCCCCCAAAAATTTCTCTCGTTGTAAAACACATTCTCCATTATCTTTCTCTGCTGATGGATCATAGTTTTCTGCGCGAAAATCTGTGCATCCGGGTTTCGGGTTGCAAGAAAGAAAACTAAAGATAATAAGCAGTCCGAAGATATAAGCCGGTTTCATTGCTGTTTCATTTAAGCACAAATATAAATATTTATGCATGCTATTAATCTCCTATTGTTTAATTCATCTGCATCATATCTAAATCCCCACCGGATGCCATGTAGTTTTGGTTTCCAGAAACTGCTGTATGCGATACGGATTTTCTTCCTTCGCCTCGAACCAATCGGCCACATATTCGCACACACTACGATTTACATTCAATGCCGACAATTCTTCTACCAACTTGTGTTCTGCCTTGTCTTTGCTATGCAAGTAAACCGCATTTACATCCATGTGGTTGCTCATATGCGTGAGCAATTCTTTTCGTTGCCCGGTTAAAATATTTACCACCCCGGCCGGAACATCAGACGTTGCAAGCACCTCGGCAAAACTTACTGCGCAGAGCGGCTTTTTCTCCGAAGCCACTACTACGCAAGTATTTCCTCCGGCAATAATCGGCGCAACGGCCGAAATAAGTCCCAGCAAGCCCGATTCCTCCGAAGCTACAACGCTTACCACACCCATTGCGTCGCAGGTCGAGAAATTGAAATGCGATGATGCCACCGGATTCACTGTTCCGAACAAGGCCGTGTATTTGTCGCACCAGCCGGCATAATACACCAAGCGATCGACTGTTGCATTGAGCTCGCGTTCGGCTTGCGCACGTGTTTCGCCACAGCTCTGTATTTCGTCGATAAACTGCTCACGGCGTGTTTCGAGCATCTCGGCAAGACGGTACAAAATCTGGCTACGATTAAGCCCGCTTCGGCCCGCCCATTTTTCCTGTGCCTCGCGCGCTGCAGCAACGGCATTGCGTACATCCTTGCGCGACGATAAACACACGTTCACCGTTTGACCGTTCTTTAG
>JBKCFX010000340.1:0-16573 GCA_046303595.1 Bacteroidia bacterium | reverse complement strand
ATTAAAAACTTCTATTTGAGCTGTATTGGTAGTATTGCATATACCCGAACCAATCGAATAGAATACGGACGTGGTGCCCACACCCGCAGTAGCCGGATTAAAAATACCCGTGGGCGAAACTCCATTTCCACTCCAATTTCCTCCCATATCCACAGCATTGAGTTGCACGGCCGCACCATTTGCACAAAAGGGGCCGGCCGGCAAAATCGTGGCATTTGCAGTTCCACTTTGTGCCGATGGCGCTGGACCCAACGATAGGGTAAATGTATTCGATTCTCCGTCGAGCCAGTCTTCTACAATAATCATTAGTTCCTGACCAGCAGACACGTTCGGCGATGGAATGGAAGATCCGCAGGGAAATGAATTTCCGAACTGGTTGCAGCCGTCTGAAAACTGTGCATAATTGCAGCCTATAAGATTGGCTTGGTTCAATATTGCATCACAGGGCGCCTGCCCATTCGGAATATTGTAAACGGCAACATCCAAAAAACCTGTCGCGCCATTACCATCAATTAACATACTTAATGCACCAGGTTGTGTAATATAAAGCATTATATAGGCAAACTGAGATGCAGCAAACCAATCGAGGCAGTTCACAGGGTCTTGGCCTGGTGGACCAAAATTAAATGGGCCGGCCACACCCGACTGGCAAATGGTTGTATTTGGGTTGCAGCCATTGCCTCCGCCACCAGGTGGTAAACATGTTATGCTTAAATCTACACAGGTCGTATTGCTTAAACAGGGATATTCGTCCACTAAAATATTTACAATCCCCGTATATGTTGCTGTCCATGTTATTTGAGATTGCAACCCGCAAAAATCGTCGTTGAAGCCCAGTACATTAACCCCGGCATTGTCGTAAAGCGTTAATTGAGTGTCGAAAGAAGGGTCGCCGCAAGTCGAAAAAATATATTGGTTGCCCGCCGTAACCGAAACGGTACCATAATCGCCACCCCAAAAACAAAAGCCCGTATTCGTTCCAGGACAGACTGGAGGTAAATTGATGTAAAGTGAATTGTTGTACGGACACTGCCCGAAAATGCTCGAAACCAAAACTAAGCATAATAACAACGTTTCGAAACACCTCCTCATTTCTATTCAATTATCGTATAATGTAGTGTATCGCCAACGATGGCATTTTGTTTATACGTTGGGAGTGTTTCTAAAAGTGTTCGGCTTATTGAAACCTTATGATAATTTTCGCTCCGATTGGTGTAGTACGAAGATTTTAATGCTACTCTTTTTGATTCATCACCAGCAAGTGAGCCATCGTATATCGCTGTTGGAACTTTTTGATTTTCGCACGCTTTAATTGAAATCAGTATGTTGTTTAGGTAACGTATTTCTTCATTCAATTGACCTAGTTCCACATCTATCGCTTTCCGCATCTTTTCGACATTTTCTGCATTCTTCGCCAGCATCAATCGCCTTTGTTCGAGGCGCACAACCGATGCATTAAGCTCATCTATCCTTAATACGCATTGCTCGGCGTTTGGAATATTTTTTACGTTGTTTAAATTAAGCTGACAATAATTGTTACGATTGCATTTAGAAATCGTATGGTGCTGTTCAAGGTTTGTTTTTTGGAAATTACTTGTTTCTCTTTCGACTTTTTTAGATTGGGCTGCTGCGGTGCAAATCCCCATAACGCAGATTGCTTTCCATTTTATAAAGCCGTTCAGATATGCTTTTAAATTGAATTTTAAGAGATTCATTTTTTATGGTTGTTTGTAATCAAAATCAAAATAAAGGCTTGACTTCTTTTTATTTCTCCTTATTTCTCCAATTTCCAAATTAAAACTGAAATAAAATAAATTTAATGTGCTATCCAAATTCTATCTTTAAAAAATTGGTTATAAATCCTTAGGTTTACAAGCCGAACGTTTATTTTACATAAGTGCAGATATGCCATTTATCCGCTATTTAAAATCTGATTACCTCCTATGAACCGATCAATCCGTAAAGTTGCCGTGCTCGGCTCGGGCGTAATGGGCTCACGCATTGCCTGTCATTTCGCCAATATCGGCCTCGAAGTATTGCTGCTTGATATTGTTCCTAAAGAAGTCAACGCAGCGGAACAGGCAAAAGGACTCGACCTCAGCCATCCGCAGGTGCGCAACCGCATGGTGAACGAAGCATTGGCAGCGGCGCTTAAATCGAATCCCAGCCCGGTGTACCATCAAAGTGTGGCGCAACGCATCAAAACCGGAAATTTCGACGACCATCTAAAAGATATTAGCTCTGTCGACTGGATTCTCGAAGCCGTCGTAGAGCGGCTCGATATCAAGCAAGCCTTGTTCGAACGGGTAGAGCAATTCCGAAAGCCTGGAACCCTCGTGAGTACCAATACATCGGGTATTCCCATCGCACAGATCAGTGCCGGACGCAGCGACGATTTTCGCCGTCATTTCTGCGGAACACATTTCTTCAATCCTCCGCGCTACCTAAAATTACTGGAGATTATTCCCGGCCCTGAAACGCAGCACGACGTGATTGATTTCTTCATGCACTACGGCGATCGTTTTCTGGGAAAAACCACTGTTTTGTGTAAAGACACGCCGGCCTTCATCGCCAACCGCATTGGTGTGTTCGGAATTCTGCAGCTTTTCCATACGGTTAAAGAAATGAATCTTACGGTGGAGGAAGTAGATAAACTCACCGGACCGGTATTGGGTCGCCCCAAATCGGCTACATTCCGCACCACAGACGTTGTGGGTCTCGATACCTTGGTGAACGTTGCCAAAGGCCTGCAGGAAAACTGCAAGAACGATGAAGCGCACGCCAGTTTTACCTTGCCCGACTACATTCTCAAAATGAACGAGAACCGCTGGCTGGGCGACAAAACCGGACAGGGTTTTTACAAAAAAGTGAAGCAGGCCGATGGGAAATCAGAAATTTTAGCGCTCGACTTAAATACGCTTGAATACCGGCAGCAGCAAAAAGTGAAATACGCCACGCTCGAGCAAACCACAACCATCGATAAAGTTAAAGACCGTTATAAAATTCTGGTACAAGGCAGTGATAAAGCCGGCGAGTTCTACCGACGCAGTTTTGTTTCGATGTTCAGCTATGTGGCGAACCGTATTCCCGAAATTGCCGACGAAATTTACCGCATCGACGAAGCCATGAAAGCCGGATTTGGCTGGGAACTGGGGCCGTTCGAAAGTTGGGATGCCGTAGGTTTACAGGAGAGCCTTTCGTTATTCAGTCAAATGGGTGTTGAGGTAGCGCCTTGGATAAAACGAATGGCAGAAACAGGCAAAACCTCATTTTACATCATCGAACAAGGTCAGCCACTGTATTACGATCCGCAAACCGAACAATACAAGCGCATTCCGGGCAGCGAAAAACGTATCGTACTCGATTATCTACGTGGTACGAACACCGTTTGGAAAAACAGTGGAACCAGTTTAATCGATGTGGGCGACGGTATTTTGAATCTGGAATTTCATACCAAAATGAACTCGATCGGTACTGAAGTATTGCAGGGCGTTCAGAAAGCCATCGACATAGCTGAGAAGGATTATCGAGGCTTGGTTATCGCATCCGACGGTCCGAACTTTTCGGCCGGCGCCAATCTGGCCATGGTGTTTATGATGGCGGTGGAGCAGGAATGGGAAGAGATTGATTTCTCAATCCGTGCATTTCAAAATACGGTGATGAAAATTCGTTATTCATCGATTCCGGTAGTAACGGCACCACAAGGCCTTACCTTAGGCGGTGGATGCGAAATGAATTTGCATGCCGACGCTGTTTTGGCTGCGGCAGAGAGTTATATAGGATTGGTAGAATTTGGCGTTGGACTGATTCCTGCGGGTGGAGGAACCAAAGAATTTGCATTACGGGCCTCAGATGCATTTCGCGAAGGCGACCTGCAGCTGAATACATTGCGTGAGCGTTTCTTGGCGATTGGACAGGCCAAAGTTTCGACCTCGGCCAAGGAAGCATTTGATTTGGGTATTTTGCGTGAAGGAACCGATCGCGTTGTCGTTAACGCTGCCAACCGTATTGCCGAAGCAAAACAAAAAGCCATTGCCCTTGCAGAAGCGGGCTATACTAAACCGGTGCAGCGCCGAAACATCAAAGTGCTTGGTAAATCAGGACTGGGTATGGTGTATGCCGGTGCCAACAGCATGTTTAGCGGGAAATACATCTCTGAGCACGATAAAAAAATCTCTGAAAAACTGGGTTATGTGCTGTGTGGAGGCGATCTGAGTGCACCCACTGAAGTATCGGAACAGTACCTGCTCAATTTAGAACGCGAAGCATTTTTAAGCCTCTGTGGCGAAAAGAAAACGTTGGAGCGGATACAGAGTATTTTAACAACGGGTAAGGTTCTACGAAACTAAGTATTCGAGCGTCTTTAGTATATACCGATTACGGTTCGTGGGAAATAAAAAAAGCCGATACAATTGCATCGGCTTTTTTTATTCGTAATTACTGAAAACTCCTTAGTGTTTTACTACAAGTTTCACCGTTTCGGCATTTGAACCCGAAACAATATTAACCAAGTAAATTCCGGATGGAAGATTTGCGGTATTCAATACAAACGCATGCTCTCCTTTAGCTGCATTGTTTGATGAAAGTTGGTTTACAACCTGACCAAGCATATTGTTGATGCTGATCGAAACCGCTGCAGGCTTCTCGAGTACGATGCTCAAACGTGTAGCTTCATTCGAAGGATTGGGTTGAAGTGTTGCATTGAATGAGGCATTTTGGGTTTCAGCAATTCCAACACTTTCGAAATCGGTTGGAACCGACAAGTATACAATGTCGTTCGGTAAGTCGAATGGATGGAATGTAGTGTTGTTAATCGTTACAGCCGAACCCGGGAAAATATCGGTTTGGTAAACCAAATGAATTTTACCATCTACATTTTTAGCCATGGCACAGAATACATATTCTTTCAATTGATCGAAACCTGCAGCCTCATCAGCAACTACATCTACCGGTGGAATCCAAGTAGCGCCGCCATCTGTTGATTTTGTGAGGTAAATATGTTTCCTGCTTGGTTCTGATCCATCACCCGAATAGCTTAAGCCTTCTTTAGCTCCTGCATAGCTTAAATAAATCGTTCCGTTTGCATCAATACCAGAAGATGGTTGAAGCGTTAAGCCGCTGCCATAAGGTACGGGACCAGCAGTAGCTCCAACATCAGCATAACCTGTTGAAACATCAAATGATAAATCGCTATTATCGTCTACCAAATCAGCTGCTACAATTAATGAATCGAGTCCGAATGATTCATTCCAGTAAAAGATACCGCTTGTTCCCGGATAGTAGGAGTAATTCCCGTCACCAATTGAATCATTGCTCATTTGCATAGCACCAAACCAAACATGCACCTGGTCGTTATTATCAATTAATATAGAATAAGCTCCATCACTTACCGCAATGGTTTCGAGCTGGTATTGGCCATTTACTAGAAATGAATCTACATCACCATCACCATCAAAGTCAGTAATTGTAGAGTCATCCCATGGTTCGTAAGGGAATGACCAAATCTGTGTTGTGTCCCAGGTATCGCCATTATCTGTCGATTTCCACATCATTACGCGTGAGTTCGATTCACCTGCTACAATCGCTACGGTATTTCCTTTTGCATCGATGGCATAACTATCGCCAGACATTGAAGCAAAAATGGTTGAGTCGATACCGGGTAATGCTACCATTGTAGATGACCATGTTGATCCTCCATCTGTAGATCGGTTATAAAGCATTGCACCATTTATTCCATTGAAGGGCACCCCGGTAAACGTTCCTCCGCTTGGCTCGGTTAAGGCAATCGCATGAACGGTTTTCCCATCCTGCCCGCCAACTGCAATACGCGGCCAAATCAACGGCATAGCAGTAACCGCTGTTGATGTCCATGCTTGTGTAGCATTGGTATTTGGATTGATGTTTACCTGCAAGGCATCAACCGCAGTTTGGTGCGCAACAATGATGTCGCCCACATTGGAAATGCGGCCAATAGCACCAAACCCTGTACGCGCAGCATCAACGCGGGCAATGTTGTTTGCATCTTGGTAATCAGGATTGCTAACCCAAGCAGTACCATCGAAAAAATGATAGGCCATACCACGATCAGACCATGGAGTTCCGGGCTCATTGCTAAATGTCCATGTTGTTGAAATTGTTCCATCGCCATGATTTAGGATTCGGGTCGGAATGGATGAATTGGTTTGCAAATCATAAAATGTTTGCCCAATTATCACCTCGGGACCAAAACTACGGTCTGAAGCACCACCAGCCGAAACGGTTAAGTTGGGCGATAGATACGGAATGCCCATGAATTCGGGTGTTTTGGTGTATTCCATGGGTGTTTTTTTTGCCTTTACCGCGTTTGTGGGTAATGGACGTAAGGGATTAACCCTTTGAGCTGAAACCAATCCGCACACTGCGATGGCCAATCCTGAACTCAGTAGTTTGTAAAAGTTTTTTTTCATGTTGTGAAATAGTTGTTTATCGCGAATTCACAAAACTATGAAAAAATTAACATGGAAGTAATATTCCCGCTTATCCGATAAAATTTTTAACGCGATTTATGATTTGACAGCGTTTGCAGCCACTTTAGCATTCAAATTCAGCCAATTCGTAAAGCTGATGAGCTTAAATATTCGTCCATTGTCGCCTTCGTTTTGTGGTTTGAAGAACCGCTCGAATCCCAGTTCCATTTTGCTGCGCGAGAGGTAGGGCGAGATAGGCGCATCTAGAATTCGACGTTTCAGTTCCCCCGATATTTCACGAATCCATGCATTGTTTGGTGTTGAATACCCTTTTTTGTCGCTTCGTTTGTAGATGGTTTCAGGCAAAAATGCTTTTGTTGCCTCGCGCAGTAGAACTTTACTTTGGTTGTTTCGAATTTTAAAATCTGCAGGCATCTGCATCGCCCATTCGATAAGGCGATGGTCGTCGGCAAAGGGTGTGCGGCTCTCCACCGAATGCCACATCGAACAGCGGTCTTCGCATCGAAGGTATGCTTTCAGCGTGCTGTTGTCCATTTCCCAGGCAAGCCGTTCGTTCAGGTTGTTCCAGTTTCTGCCGGCACGAATGCCAAATCGGTCGCTGTGTCCGAAATAAAAATCTGACTCCAGAAATTTAAGGCCCGGATAATAGCTTCTGTATGCCAAAGCAGATGCAAGATTTCCAAGTAGAAAAATGCCTTCGTGACGCATCCATTGGCTTCTTCGAAAAGAGCTGGCTCCACGCCCGAAAGCTAGCATTTCGGTTCTAAGCTGTTTGTGGGGCAAACCTTTCCAATAAAAGTAGCGGTGTGTTTCGTATCCGCCAAACAATTCGTCGCCGCCCTGCCCGTCGAGCAAAACGCGAATGCCATTTTCGGATGCCAGCCGCATAACGCGAAACTGGGCATAGGTGCTGCTCGACCAAATTGGAATGTCCAAGGCTTCCGTTAGTTGATCAAGGTCGTTTAAAAGCTCAAGCGCTGTTGGATTGGTAGTGTGTGCTATACATCGGTTCCATTCTGCAGCCTCTCGCGCCCAATTGCTTTCATCGAGCACCGAGCCCGGAAAGCCGGCCGTAAAAACGTGCAAATCGCTTTTTTCGGGCATCAGAGAACGCATTGCGCCCACTAGGGCCGAACTGTCGATTCCACCACTCAGGCACGATCCCACCGCCACATCGGCGCGCAGACGCAATCGAACGGCATCGCGAAATAAGGCTTCGGTCTGAGCAACTGCATCGTCGAATTTACGTGTATTGTTTTCGTGTGCAATCAAATCCAATGTCGAATAGTACCGCGAACACTTCAAGTGATTTGTAGCAATGTTCAGCTCTAAAAAGCTTCCCGCCATCAACTCGATAATATCGCTGTAAAAGCCTTCTCGTTCGTATTCTATTTCTCCAAAAACGAGGTAGTCGAAAACGGCTTTGTCGTTCAGTTTTGTTGATGCGAATCCCGCTCCCAGCAGTACTTTATGCTCTGATGCAAATGCGAAAACGCCGTGTTTATGTGTATAATAAAATGGCTTCACACCCAGTCGATCGCGCGCGGCAAAAAGCGTTTGGCTTTCGGTATCGTATATCGCAAAGGCCCACATGCCATTGAAACGCTCGAGGCAATCTTTTCCCCATTGCGCATAAGCGGCCAGAATTACCTCGGTGTCTGATGTGGTTTGAAAGCGATGACCAAGTGCATTCAATTCTTCCTTCAATTCGAGGTAATTATATAACTCACCGTTGTAAGTTATCCAATACCGTTCGCGGTAGCTCATGGGCTGATGGCCATTGCGGTCGGGTGCTATAATTGCGAGCCTGCGGTGAACGAATCCCCCGGTAATGCCTCTCGTTTCTTCAATGCGGTTTGCAGGTAACCAAGGAAAATGATATCCGATGCAATCGTCGGGTGTTTTAGGCGTTGCGTGAGCGGTTTGTTTTTCCCGTTCGAGCCAAACCAAGCCTTCGCCGTCGGGACCGCGATGCTGCATAAGCCGACCCATGGTATGAAGCGTTAGAGCGTTGATGGGTTTTGGGCTAAAGAATCCGGCTATTCCACACATCGGCTTAACGTTTTTCGATCCGAACTGTAAAGCCGTTTCCCGGATTGGCCGGATAGATCCGCTTTTCAGTTTGTAAATCTGCATACGGATAATATACCGCACATAAGCTGTTCGATACGGCGTACAAATGCTTTCGGCAAGGTTCGGGTGTGCCTTCCCAAATGGCGCGCAACACATTCCAGCGCACGTTTTCGGGTTCCGATGCGTAATCGTGCCACAGGATAATTCCGCGATCGTGTTCGATGAGTTCAAACGCGTTGCGTGTATCCGATTTTACCGAATCGAAATGATGGTCCCCATCCACAAAAACCAAATCCATCTTATTTTTATACGGATCAAAGTCGAAATTGCGCGAATCGCCTTCGAGCCTGGTAATGTGTGGATGGTTTTGAATGAAATGTCCGTGCAAGGTTATATAGGCTTCGTCCCAATTTCGGCGCTTCATTTCGGCATCGCTCAAATTAAGCGTATAGCATTTCGGTATTACCGCTGCGGCTTGCATCACGCTTTCGCCGCGCCAGGTACCAATCTCAAAATAGGTTTGCGCCTTGATGCGTTGCGCAAAAAGCCGAATCAGAGCCAAATCGGTAGGCATCGATCCACCCGATAAAAATGCGAAGGGTTCTACCGAAATTCCTTCATTGGGGAGCAAATCAGAAAATCGCAACTGGGGCAATCCCTCAGTAAGTCCTGTTACAGCTTTGAACGCTTGTTCATGCTCTACTTCATTGTCGAGCAAGGCATTGAGGCTCGCCGGATTTTTAAGCGCAATGCCAACTGCGCGGATGAATTTGCTGATTTTTCGAATGAGGCTCATGCTTACATCGATTTTTGAAGCCAAAAGCGAATCTTGCCCAAATCGCTGAATTGAGGAATCAGATCTTTAAATGGAATGCCCGAATCGCGCTGAAATCGCACAAATATGCTAATAAAGATGCTCATGTTGGCAAGGCTCGTAATGCGCGAAGCAACAATTTCATTGGGCTTGATTTCTTCCACCAGGTGATAGATTCCGAAGGCGGCAAATGTAACAATAACCCCAAGTGCGATGGAGTAATTGTTGATTGAAAAACGTCCTGTTCCTGAAAAATAATGTCCGAAAATGAGGTAGCCCGAGAGGAACAAAATGCCCGGCAGAAGGCCAACTAAACTATCTTTTACGTGGCTAAATGCGAAGCCGAAAATCAATTCATAGAGTTTCCCCGGAATAAGCGCAACGCAAACAACTGCAGAAAGCGTGAGCCAGAATGTTGCTTTAAACAGCCGAGCAGTGAGCAGCGCGGCTTCATGACGTTCCTGCATATTCGCGATTTTACCGTATTGGATGGTGGCGATGCTTCCGGCGATCATCCACATGGCTTCGCCCAAGGCAACGGCATTCGAGAAGATTCCCAGCGTGTACACGGGCAGAAAAAGATAGAAAATGCGTTGATTGAGAAATTGCAACAAATGTCCGGTTTGATTCGCCGCTCCGTTTTTAAAAAGCCTGCTGAGGTCGGTTTTGATGGAAAATGCCGGCAAATTGGTGTCGCGGGTATTCCAAAGCGCAATAAGCGAAATCGTCCATGAAATGCCCCAACTGATGCAGAGTGCATAGAAATAATCGAAAATTACGGGCGTATCCAGTAAAAACAAGAGCAGCAAACCTGCTGTTGTCATGGCCTGAAACAACAGAATACCGGCTGTAATGTTGAATTTTTGCCTTCCGTTTAAAACGTGAACGTGCTGACTGAACGATGCGTTTACGAAACAAAGCGTAGCGGCCTGCCAGGCAAGCGGGTGCATGAGATGACCGGATTCAATCATCAGAAACACCATCAAGCCAAGACTGCAGAGTGCATTCCAAATCCAAACAGGTACAAGCAGGGTGCGTAAACGAAAGCGTGGCGATAAATACACCAATGCAGCTCCACCGGCAAAATCGCAGAGCATCTGCACACTCACCAAGGTAACGAGTAAAATGGTTGATAAGCCCTTTCCTTCGGGCCCCAATTTTCTCGAGATCATGATGATTGTACCGAAATTAAGCACTGCAGTGAGGAAGCGGCTAAAAAACGCGCCCAAAATGAGCTTTAGCATATTCCCAAAATCTGAGCGTAAACAGAGTGAAGTGCATCGCCAACCGCTTTCAGGTCGAATTTCGATGCTGCATCGGCCGCAATGTGTTTGCGTTTGAATTGTTCATGCATTTTGAACCACTGCTCGAAGGCCTTCTCAAGTCCGTTTTCATCCAAACTGCTAAATAAGATACCATTTGATTCGTTTACAAGCTCCGAAATTCCACCAACATTGGTCGATAGAACCGAGAGTCCGGTGCACAAAGCTTCAAGAATAACTACGGGTTGGTTTTCGAAACGACTATTGAGCATGAGCAGGGTCGAATGCCGGATTTTATCAGCAATTTCCTCAGGTTTCAAGGCGCCTGTGAAGTTTACTCCGCGCTGTGTTAAACCCAATTCGTTCGATTGAAGTTTAAGCGACGATTCATGCTCGCCCGATCCAACAATGGTTAATTCTACTTGTGGATAGTTTCTTCGGATATTTCGAAAGGCTTTTAGCAATCCGGAAATGTTTTTTTGCCTGTCGTCGAGGGCTGCAACACAAATCGCATGTATGCGTTGGTCTTCATTTTCGTCTGATGGATAGAATAATGAGGTGTCTACAACATTGGGAACGAGGACAAACGTATTTTTCAAACCATGCTGTTTAAGCACTTCTTCCTGTTTCTGATTGAGCACACAAATTCCTTTGGACTTTCGTACTGTTTTACGCGTAAGGAGTTTCATCCAAAAGCCTTTGTAACGGCCATCTTCTGCGAAATAGCCGGTCCAGTGTTCCGATAATAAAAGCGGAACGTTCCATTTCCGGGCGCATCGTACCGCAATCCCTCCCAAGGGCCAAATTACATGCAGGTGAAGCAAATCGGGTTTACCATACCATTGCTCCACTTTTTGCATTCCGAAGCGGTAATACTTCTCGAGTCTTCGCTTTTGTTTGTAAATTTTCAGAAGTCCCAAGCTTGAATTTTTCCTGCCATAGTAAAGAATGACTTCGTTAAGCTTGCCTTCTGTATTGCGCTCAATTCTGAATTCGCCTTCGAGCATCGACTCATCTGCACAGGCATGAAATACGGTAACCCGATGATGCAATGCCGCAGCGCGTGCGTGCCGTTGCACAAAAATGCCCAGTACGGGATTGAATTTGGTTGGGTACCAGGAACTGAAAAAAACAATATGCTTTTGGCTGCTGTTTTCCACGTTTTCAAGTTTACAAAGAAGAAGTAGATTTTTTCATGCTCCCTTTGAAAAAATTTAAACGAATTGCATTTCCAATTACTACCACATCCGATAAAGCCATTGAAATGGCTGCTATCGTTGGGTTAAGATAGCCGAATGCTGCAATTGGAATCGCTAATACGTTGTAGAAAAATGCCCAGAAAAGATTTTGCTTCATCGTACGCAATGTTGCCCGTGCGGTTTCAATGGCAAAGACTAAATCTGAAATTGAATGGCGTGTGGTAAGCACAAGGCCGGCACTTTCTTTGGCTACAGCGCTTCCCAAACTAACCGAAACGGCTATATCTGCAGTGGCCAAAGCCGGCGCATCGTTAATACCATCGCCTACCATCGCAACAATGCCTTGCCGTTTCAATTTTTCGATGATTGCAGTCTTATCGGCAGGCAGGCATTCGCTGTACACTTCTTCGATTCCGGCCTCGGCAGCCATAGTTTTACACCTACTGTCGCGGTCTCCACTGAGCATCACTACCCTGCAGCCAAGTTCCTTGAGTTGATGCATGGTTTGCCGTACATCGCTTTTCAGTTCATCTTTCAGGTTTATCCCCAAAACAAGCATTCCATTGGCACTAAGATACACATCGTGCGATTGCTCCGGTTCCTTGTCGAATATACGTTTTGATCCGAGTTTGAGGTGAATGCCTTCCGGTGTGTATGCTTCTATTCCGAATCCGGCTGTTTCGGCTATATTGGTCAATGGAATCACCTTGTTTCCGAGAAATGCCTTTCGCAGGGTTTCGGCCAGCGGATGATTCGAAACTTGCTCCAATGCCAGCACATAGGCTTCGGGCTTTTCGGGCAAGTCGTGTGGGTATTCGACGATTTGTTCAACGCGGTGCTCACCATTTGTTAATGTTCCTGTTTTGTCGAATACTATAATCTGCGTTTCGGCCAATTTCTGAGCAGCTTCGGCACTTTTGAATAATATGCCTTTGCGTGCCGCAACTCCCAGTCCGGCCATTACAGCTGTTGGTGCTGCCAATCCCATCGCGCAAGGACACGAAACAACAAGTACGGCAATGGCGCGCATCAAGGCTTCGGATGTATCGATGCCAAATAGCAGAGAGCCGCCAAAGGTTAGCAGCGCAATACCGATTACAACCGGCACAAATACTTCGCTGATACGGTCGCTTAGTTTTTGCATTGGGGCTTTCTCGCCCTGTGCTTTTTGCACCATGCGAACAATATCGGTGATGAAGGTTTCGCTTCCGGCGCGACTGGCCTTCATTACCAAATTGCCTTTCAGCAGCAGGGTTCCACCACGCAGCATTTGTCCTTTGTTTACTTCAACCGGCAAACTTTCGCCTGTAATCATGCGTTCATCACAGAGGCCATTTCCCGAATAAACCGTTCCGTCGGCCGGAATTCGGGCTCCTTCACGAACGAGCAGAAAATCGCCGAGCTTTACGTTCTCTGTTGCAATTTCCTCAGCCGAATCGAGCGATTCAGGATGCTTGAGGCGCAGGGCAATAGGCGATTTCAATGCGGCCAGTTCCTCCAGCGCGCGCCCGGTTTGTTTCAGCGACCGCTTTTCGATTACATTTCCGGCCAGAATAAGTGTAACAATGCTCGCCGCTGTTTCGAAAAAGAGGTAATGATGCGCTTCGGCCTGCATCCAGAATGTGCCGATAAGACTGTAAATCAAGGCCGAGAAGGAACCCAGCGCAATTAAAACATCCATGTTGGCAACCCCGCTGCGAATGGATAAGATGGCACTTCTCAGAAAATAGATCCCGCCGCTGGCCATAACCGGAATACACATGGCGAGCTGAAACCATGGACTCATAAGGATGGGAGCTTTCCACACCATATGCAGTAGCAGTGGGATGGTGAAAATGGTGCAGAATAGGAGCAGCTTTTCGAGTTTGTTCATGCCCCGGGGTTTTTCGGCCGATTGCGGCATCTTTACCGCGTAACCCAGCTGCTCAATATCGTGTACGATGGCATCGTGATCGTAACCTTCAACTGGGGTAAAGCTAACTTCGCCGGTCGGGAAATTTACCAAGGCATCAGGCAGTCCTTTTTTACGTAAGGTGCGTTGAATGCCCATTGCACAATTGGCGCAAGTCATTCCTTCGACGTTCAGGGTTTGCAGCGGTTCAGATGAAGTATGGCTGCCCGTCATTGCTTAATCGTTGTGAACGGCATCCGAATCGATAACCGTTAGTCGAACCTGTTCAACGCTGTGTTTAAAGCGTTTGGTAATGGTAAATCGATAACCACCGTACTCTATGGTTTCGTTCACTGCCGGAATGCCTCCGAAAATCTTGTTTACCAAACCCGAAACAGTTTCGTAATCCTGACCTTCTTCCAGCACAATGGGCAACAAATCATTCACATCCGAAATGTTGGCGGTGGCATTCACAAGGTATTCCTGTTCCGATTTCTTTTCTACGGCCGGTTTTTCTTCATCGTGCTCATCCTGAATTTCGCCAACAATTTCCTCAATGATATCCTCCATCGTAACAATTCCCTCGGTACCACCAAACTCGTTGGTTACAATAGCCATCTGAATATGCTGGCGTTGGAGTTCGCGCAATAGATCGTTTACTTGTTTGCTAACCGGCACGTAATAGGCCGGACGAATAAGTGTTTCAAGATTGATTGTTTGTCCTTTGCGGATAAGGCGGATGAGATCTTTGGTATGAATTACACCCAAAATATTATCGATACTGTCTTTGTAAACGGGCAGGCGCGAATACCCTTCTTCTACAACTTTGTCGATGTTCTTTTCAATATCTTCGTCGATATCGAGTGCGATAACGCGGGTGCGGGGAACGAAAATTTGGCGCACAACACGGTCGTCGAATTCGAATACATTCTGAATGAGTTCGTGCTCGGATGGCTTAATGGCACCACCTTCTTCCGATTCGGTGAGAATCATGCGCAATTCTTCCTCGGTGTGGATTTCGGAATGGTCGGAATGTGCGAGGCCAAATAGTTTGAGTGTTAAAATCGACAAGCCATTAAGCAGCCAAATGAATGGCATGAACAAGATGTAGAAAACGCGTAACGGCAAGGCAATAAGCAGGGTAGTGGGCAATGGCTTTCGGATGGCCGCGGTTTTCGGCACCTGTTCGCCCAGAACAATATGCAGGATGGTAATGAACGAGAATGCTATGGGAATCGATATGGCGTGTGAAGCGCCGGCGTCGAGGGTATAGCCGAGATTCGCCATCACTTGCAAAACGAGTTTGTTTACTACATCTTCGCCAATCCAACCGAGTGCAAGAGAAGCTAACGTAATACCAAGCTGACAGGCACTCAGGTAGCCATCGAGGTGCGAAACGATGTGCTGGGCCATTTTTGCCAGCGTATTTCCCTGGCTGGCGCGGAGATCTATTTGAGAATGCCTCACCTTAACGATGGCAAACTCTGCGGCTACGAAGAAACCGTTGAGGATCACCAAAAGCAGGGTGAGTAAAAATTGTTCGAGCATGAAACTAATTAGAATAAAGGTAAGAAGCGTTATAATGAGTTGGCGCATCATGGCGCACAAATTATTCACATAATGTGTGAATAGCTGAATTTACGGAGGCTTCTTCAAGGTGTTTTAACGATGCAAATGTATGTAAATAATTGTAAGTCTGTTTTAATGGATGTACCGGAGTAGCCAAGTTGAATTTATACAATATGCTTATCAAGCAAAATTTTACCTGAATATACATCAGCGCAATAGAAAGGCATGCTTGTTTTCTTTTTGCACATTTTTAAAGGATACAAAATAACCGCTGAGGGTAACATCTGGCGTATAATAATCTGTAGATAATATTTGGGCCCGGCTATGAATGGCAGCATCAAACATTGTATAGTCATTGTTGCGTGCCTGCAGTGTTTCAACGTCGGTGCGCGTGCGTATAATAAACCGATTGCTTAGTTCGCGGATTTCATTTTCGCGACCAATCGGATTGTTGCGGATTACGAATGCTGTGTTAGCATGAGCAGGATTTCCGTACGCAAATGCTAACGAATGTTTTGAATAGCGGTAATACTCGTCCCCGTGTCCATCCAGAATAAAAATCACTTTCCCTAACACATCATTCAGCTTCGGCCAGCCGATTGATGCAATTCGATGTTGCACCGATTCAAAAGTATCGCGCAGAAATTGCGGCGTTAAAATCTGGTTTGAGCTGAAAGACCGGAAAATATCATCATCCAAATATTGGTAAGAAAGTGAATCGAAATCTACGGCACGCTTGAATCCTAAGAAGCGAAGGAAGTGCGAATAATCGGCAGGTGCATCATCTTTTAATTCCAGATTGATGAAAATTGGCACATGCCCAGGATTGTTCTGCGACCAAGCACGAATGTCTTGAAGAGCTTCTGTGAATGTTCGGTAATTGCTTTCATAATCCACATCGGCAATATGCAGCACCTTGAAACCCGGTTTACGCATCAGACTGTCGCGTGCGTGTTGTTTCAAGCCGCGGATGAAGAAGTTAATGCGCCTTTTTTCGTAGTGCCCACCATGCGGGTCGTTGTAAATATCGAGTTCGATGCCGCGAATAGCATAGTTGCTGAATTGCTCACTCAATGAAACATGGCCGTAATTCATGCGTTGCGGGTCGAGTTCATTGCCAAGTCGCTTCTTAAATTTTTGAAGAAAGCGAATCACACGTTCATCGGGCTTTCGTTTGTAGCTATTGTGCGATGCGATAATACGGATGTCGTTTAGCCTTATACTGTCTGGATATTGCGAAAATAATGGAAGCTTTAGGAATAGAAAAATTGCAACAATCAGAGTTTGATTCTTATACC
>JBKCFX010000339.1:0-3519 GCA_046303595.1 Bacteroidia bacterium | reverse complement strand
CAGATCGGGTGCCGTGTTTCCTACATTAAGGCCTACCGGCGCTTTAGAGTGTTTGGATTTTGATTGTGCGCCAACAAAGACGGTTCCTAAAAAAAGGATGAATGCGCTGAGGGCCAGGAGGTGCTTTGTGTTCATAAAATTATATTTTTTAGGGTTGGCGAAGTTACAAAAATAAGGCCATTGCGGTATCTGTATTGCAATGAATTTATTTTCTCGTTAAGATTCTAGGGAAAGAGCTTCAACACGTTGCGCGTCAATCACTTCAAAATTTCATCCACCCAACTTTTTCCCCATTCTTCTATTTCCTGCTTCGACCAAAGTTCAGGGTAGAAGATTCTTCTTTGGAAACGTGGCGGTAGATACTTTTGCCAATTGGTGCCACCGGTAGCAGCAATGTCGGCCGGATTGCGCTGCAAATAACGAACGGCGCTTTTATAATGCATCAATGGCCAGTTTACGTTAACCAATACATCAAAGCGACGCATTTTTTCTTTCAGCACGCTGATGTCTTCTCCTCGTTTTTCGAGTTCGCGAAATTTGGCGTATACATTCCGATGCACGTTCCGCCCTGCCAATTCAAGCAAACGAGTGGTGTATTTTTCCTCGAATTGCTTCAGCGTTAATGTTTTTTTTCCTGTAGCCAGTTCAGTAGCCCCGGCTTTCCAATAGATGGATTCAAATTGTTCGGCAAGCGATGCATTTGATGCCTGCAATCGTTCGCGGTGGTCCTTATCTACCAGATAGCGAAAATCGGTGGCATACATTTCAATCATCCGGTATTGCGCACTTTGAAAGCCCGAAGCCGGCAAGAGCGACATGCGATACTTCAGAAACTGTTCCTGCTCCATGCCATCCACCATTACCTCAAACGAATGCGTGAGATTAATAAAATAACGGTTTACCCGCTCCAAACGCGCCGCAATAAATCCCACGTCGGCATCGCGTTGGGCAATCTGCTCCAGTTCGTGAAGGCAAAGCTTAAAATACAATTCCGTAATCTGGTGGTACATGATGAAAATCTGCTCATCGGGAAAAGGCGTGCGCGGATTTTGAAGACTCAGCAAGGTGTCGAGATGGATATAGTCCCAATACGTGAGATAATCGGCATAGAGCAAACCGTCGAGGTAAGACACCAAATCCTGCCCCATGGCGTCGTACTTATCTTTCAGCAAACTAATGCGGTCAACGATTTCTGCAGATAGCTCCATAGATTGATTTTTTGCACAACGAAATTAGGGAAAATCATCCGCTTGCCGGCATAATTTATCCCACCATACACGTGAAAAGCATAATTTCGCAGTTCGAATTTAGCATACACTATCATGACAGCATTTCGCACCGAACACGATACTATGGGAGCCGTTCAGGTTCCGGCCGATAAATACTGGGGCGCACAAACCGAGCGTTCTCGAAATAATTTCCGTATTGGACCTGAGGCATCAATGCCCAAAGAAATAATCTATGCCTTTGCGCATTTAAAACGCGCTGCTGCTCAGGCAAACCGCGATTTGGGTGTGCTTGCGGCCGAAAAATGTGCGCTCATTGAACAGGTTTGTCAGGAAATTCTCGACAAAAAACTCGACGACCAGTTTCCTTTGGTAATCTGGCAAACCGGATCGGGTACACAAAGCAACATGAATGTAAATGAAGTAGTAGCCTATCGTGCGCATGTTTTAAGCGGAGGTGCACTTACCGACGATAAAAAAATTCTGCATCCCAACGACGATGTCAATAAAAGTCAGTCGAGCAACGATACGTATCCCACAGCGATGCACATTGCCGCCTACACTTCGGTTGTTGAAATTACGCTACCGGGGCTTAAGAAATTGCGCGATACACTTGCATCAAAAGCTGCTGCGTTTAAAGACATTGTAAAAACCGGACGAACGCATTTTATGGATGCAACGCCATTAACGCTCGGGCAAGAATTTGGTGGCTATGTGCAGCAGCTCGATAATTCGATGCGCGCGATAAACAATGCATTGGAAATGATTAAAGAACTCGCTCTTGGCGGAACGGCTGTTGGTACAGGTTTAAATACACCGAAAGGTTACGATGTGCTGGTTGCGAAAAAGATTGCCGAATCAACCGGATATCCGTTTGTAACTGCACCCAATAAGTTCGAAGCTTTAGCTGCACACGACGCAATGGTTGAACTTTCTGGCGCTTTGAAACGTGCTGCCGTTTCGTTGATGAAGATTGCGAACGACATCCGCATGTTAAGCTCCGGTCCACGTTCGGGCAGTGGCGAAATCATCATTCCCGACAACGAGCCGGGTTCATCCATCATGCCGGGCAAGGTAAATCCTACCCAACCCGAAGCCATGACCATGGTGGCGGCGCAGGTTATGGGCAACGATGTGGCTGTTTCTGTTGGAGGTGCAACTGGTCATTTTGAATTGAATGTATTTAAACCGCTTATTGCTGCGAATGTGTTGCAAAGTGCCCGTTTAATTGGTGATGCCTGCGTTTCGTTTACCGATAAATGTGCCGCCGGAATCGAACCAAATCTGCCGATAATTAAGCAGCATCTCGAAAATTCGCTGATGCTGGTAACTGCATTAAATACACATATTGGCTATGAAAATGCAGCCAAGATTGCAAAAACAGCCCACAAGGAAGGCAAAACGCTGCGTCAGGTTTCAATTGAGCTAGGCTTGCTAACCGATGAGCAGTTTACGGCCTGGGTTGATCCGGCAAAGATGGTTTAATGGTTATTTTATGACATTAGCATTTTTGTTCATGCTGAATTTTTAAATTGCAAACGTTCGGCGGTGAAATGGGCTATCGAACGAAACAATTTACCAATTCAAACCAATTACACTACCTATGAAAAAAAAATTTTGGGCCCTATCGTTACTTATAGGTTTAAGTGCATTCAATGCATGTAAAAAAGATGCGGTAGATTATGCGGCACAAGCCACTTGCACAGGAACTACACCAACCTATTCGGGCGAAGTAGAAAGCATCCTCAATACGAATTGTGCTTTGAGTGGCTGTCACAACGCAAGTTCGGCTAGGGCAGGGATTAACCTTTCGGATTATGCAAACGCAAGCAGCCAATTTAAGAACAACGCCGACAATCTTACTTCCGTTCATCATGGTAGTGGAGTGGAGCCAATGCCGCAAGGAGGGGCGAAATTGTCTGCCGATCTCATAAATAAACTCGATTGCTGGGTAAAAAACGGGTGTCCGCAATAAGCCGAACTTAGTATTCCTCGCGATTGAAGAAGAAATGCTCCTTGCGTTGCAGTCCTTTTTCTATGCCCGAAACAAATGCTTCCAGTTTGTTATTCGCCAATTTTAAGTAGGTAATTTTCTGCGGAAAATCGTGATTGGGATTTTCGAAAGTCCACGAAGTATCGGTTGCACTGGTTAGTTTGAACTGAATGCCGACGCCTTTGTTTTGATTCGCAACCCAGGATGTATAAATAGGAGGTGTTACATCACAATTGATCTCCAGTTTTTCGTAAAAAATGGTGTCTCGGTTGTTCATCGCCAGTCCAAATCCTTTCAGAA
>JBKCFX010000338.1:0-14196 GCA_046303595.1 Bacteroidia bacterium | reverse complement strand
CCTGTTTACCATTCTTAATGTAAACCGTATCGTGTATTACGCGTGGTGAGGGCAGTATCGAAGAGCTTTTATCGTCGCACGATTTCCACAAACCAAGCAATAATCCAAGTAAGCCTAATAAACTAAGCAATCCGCAGCCCGAACGTCCGCAGCCGCTATTGGCTCCAAATAATCCACTGATTCTTTTAAAACGGGCAATCGGGCTGCATCCCGATGGAACTGGCGCTTTTGGCTTGTAGGTTTCATCAATTTCCAGCACCCGGCAATAGGCCTGCCCTTCTATTCTTCCGTGGAATTGACCATCGCGCTGCGCAATAAAATCCCAACCTTTGTAAGCTGCATCTGCATCTCCTTGTGCAAATTCCACATAAAGTTCGTTTACCAATTCGGCATGCCCTTTTGCGTCAGTGCGTTCAAATTCTACCCATTGTTCGCCCCGCTGAAAAACATGTGGTTCGATGCGGTAATTGCCTGTATTTTCGGGATAAATAAAACGCTGCTGCCAAGCGATACTTCCCTCCGACATGCGTTTATTCAGCGCTTCACGGTATTGTTCTTCTGTAATCTCAAGCGGATTGCTCAAATAGAATCGGGGCTCCAAAACGATGCTCCCGCTTCGAATGCCATGCTTTTCGCGCACCTTGGGCACACGAAACTGTGCGCTTAGCTTTCCTCTGAAATACCGAAACTTCGCTTCTTTCATGCTTATAGTCGGCTTAGAAAGCTTAGGAACGCCTTGCGGTCTCCGAAATTCTTCGGGTGTTCGTTTTTGCGGCGCGTATTAAAAGGTGGATCTTCGAACAACACCAGTTCGCGAAGGTTTTTCTGTCCTGAAAAATGGCGATCGATGTGATCTTGTGCATCGAGCAATGTGGCATAGTAATGCCGTTCGACCAAACCTCGGTGAATCTCTTTCAGTTTTACCGTGTACTGTCCCTTTGGGTTATTGCGCAAGCGTCGCAAGAGAATAAGCGGAAGGAAAATTCCGAGTGTAAATACAATGACATAGAACTTGAAATCGGTCTTGTGTAAAAGGGTTTCGAATACAAGAAAGGGAAAGCGAGCTTCTTCGTGATGCAGCGTGTGGCCGCCTTCATGATTTTGTTCAGCTTTTAATTCGCTACGATGCTGGGCCATGATTTCTTCTGCGCGGCTGTGATGCAAGGCTGTGGCAGCAGGAAAAGAAACTGCCAGGGCAATGAGTCCGACAAACAAAACACGAAACACCATCCCTCCATCGGGAACGAATTTGCGTAGTTTCTGCTTGATCGTAAGTTGTTGTGCAGTTTCAGCTTCTTCGCTCAATGGCCGTGTAGTAAGCGTAATAAGAGCCAACCGATAAATCGAAAAATGAATGAAGCCAAGGCATAATCCGGAGCCTAAAATACCGGCAAATCGCCCCGTAAACAGATATCCGAAATAGGCATCACTTAGTAGCATGAAAATACTCACGCAGGCAAAGGCGATGAACGCCAGGCGATAACTGCGCTGTTCGCCTGCACTACAATGTTGCAGCAGTCTTGAGTCAATTCCGAGAAGCGATTCGAGCATGGATACTTATGCCGGTTTGTTGCTGCGCTCGTCGAAGAAGTCCTGTGGATTCGCATCGATCTCTTTTTGTTTGATGCCCGACCAAGCGCCGATGATCTGCTTACTGAGTGATTCTTGAGCCTTGAGCTGTTCGATTTTTTCCTTGCGGTCGTTCTCCACTTCGAGGAAATTTACCTTTTCCATTAGCTTCATGCCGTCGCGACCTTCGAACACATATTCTTCCTTCACCACACCGTTTTGCACGTACATACGGTAGTTGTAGTTCTCAACCATATAGTCATAAGGCCCTTTGTTCATCATCATTTTAAAGAAGATCGGCCCCATTTCGATCGACAGAAAGATGAACGTCAAAGCAATGCCTAACCAAAACCCAATCTCGTGCGCAATGCTGATGCGTTCGAGCAATCCGTCGAGGCTTTCAGCCTGTTTTTTGTTTACCACATTGAGCTCATTCTCTTGTTCCTTAAGCTTCTTTTCGCGGTTGGCTTTTAGTGTTGAAAGCTCGGAGGCATGGCGTTGATCGAAATCATTCACTTCCTTTTGCTTTTCGTTTTTGAATATTTCCAATTGCTTGGCGCGTGGTCCGAAACCTGCAGCACCCGCACGGCCCTGCATTTGGTCGAGGTATTCCTGTTCGGCATCTTTTAAACGCTGAACCACTGCAGCACGGTCTGTCTCAAGTTTTTTAATGTCGGCATCAATTTGTGCAATCTGATCCTTGAATTTGGCGTAGGTGTTTTTATTAAACTCATCGAGTTTCATCTGCTGCTTTTTTCGCAGTTCAACATTGATTTCGGTTTCGATGATTTTCAATTCTAACGGCTTCGAAATTGTTAAACCCAGAATGAGGGCGATTATTAAACGCGGCACTGCCTGACCGAATTCCTTCAGTGTAATGTTATCGGTTCCATCGCCTTTGCCGGTTGACGAAACAATGAAACGGTCGAGGTTGAAAATGAGAAGACCCCAGCAAATACCAAAAATTGCCGAACCAATTGTCCAACCGATGGAATGCACATCATCGCCTGCCAAACCTTTGGGACCGAATGCCGTGTTGAAGGCAAAACCTCCCGCAAAAGCGGCAAGTAATCCGGTGCTGAAAACGATTCCTCCAATACCGGCATATTTTACACGATCCTGATGAGGCGACAACAGCAAAAAGCGCTGATCCGCACCGGCACACCACCATAAAAAGCGGGTAAAGCGTTGAACCTTGGCAGAGGGTTTTTCGAAACTATTCATAAGGCAGATGAATGGGTTGTTTGAGTTGATGATGATTTATAGTGAATATAATCTTGATTGAGGGCTATGCTTGAAAATTCAGGCATACAGATTTTGGCTAGGCGAATGTTAATCGCTGGATTAATCACATCCAAAGCCGGCATATTCACTTGCGCAGCAATTTCAGCTGTGTGCATAAGAGGAATTGATGGCTTTACTTCGGGTGGATAAATGGACATTTCTGGCTCACGCACTTTGATGGCGTGCACGTGCATTGGCACAACAATTTTTTTCGGAAATGCAATGTACCAGCTGAAAACATAAAGAGTTAACCTTGGCTCATTCACATTGGCAATATTGCTGAACGAATCTTCGCCCTTGCGGATAAACCAACGTCGAAAACGGTAAGGCCTTTCAGTGAGTTTATACCATGGCTTGCGCTGCCCGTTCACGAAATGCACCAAGACCCAACGCGCATTCAAGCCGCTCCACGATAGGGTAAAACCTTTGTCGTGCCAATGAATGGATTTGCTGAAGGAGATGGGCATAGGTAAAGATTAATTGCAACTTAATTTCAAAGGCGCTATTATGGCATCAGATTCACAAATATGTTCGTTATAAATAAAATATACTAAAGAAATTGAACTTCGGATATGGCGGGAGAGATTATTAACCTTAAAAAATCTACAGCGATTTTAAATTTATATGGGCTCGGGTACCCAAAAACCATCTGATTGTTTGTTTTAAGAATGGATTCTAAATTTCCTTCCATTCGTGTTTAAATTAACTTTTATATGGTTTACTCCAATTTTATTAGATCGCTAATCGAAATTGCCTGATATCCCCCTTTAGCCGTGCGTATCCAATATTTTATACTGTATTCACTTGAATTACCAGTAATTTGAACCGAATTTACAACTGCTTTGATGCTGTCGGGCATCACATATACCGTTTCGCCAAATTTATATGGCAATAGTTTGTAGATCGAATCGCGCAAGGCAGCCGAACGTATAACGGCTTGGTAGGGTTTGTATTCTTTTAAAAGTCCGGCTTGATGGTTAACAGTAGAATTTAGAGCATTAACCTTACTTATCTGCTCCTGCAACTGCTTCTCTAGCTTTTGGGTTAAAGCATTCTTCTTATTCTCGGCTGACCATAATTGGGCAATTAGGTAAATCACTGTTCCGAGAAGAACAATGATTAATACGATTTGAGCCCATTTCGTTTTTTTCTGAGTAGGCGATGTTGGGTGAATAGAATTGTCCATTTTCAGACTACTCCGCTATCGGTTGTACCAGGAATGTGTTCCTCCGCTGGCGCAGCATTTACTTGCTGCCGGACTTTGCGAACCACCAAGATACACCTCGGCATCGCACTTCCTACAAGTGTAATTGTAATCACCGGCCTTGCCACAAAACTGGTAGTTGTGCATGCCGCTGCTGCTCTGACGACAGCCATTTTCCCAAGGGGCATCGGATGCCTTTTTAGTCTTACAGCAATTACTGCAGAGATACCATTTTAATTCTTTAGGATTGCTGTTTAAAGCCTGATTAGGGAAACCTGTCCATAGATAAACAGGCAAAAGGAATGTGAGTAAAAGTAATTTCATAGATGTTGCTTGTTATAACTTTTCGAAAGTAATACAATACGATCAACCTGCAAAGTAAAAATTCAGGACTCTATAATCCAATAAATTCGAAACATTAGTTGCCCGAAATACTATCCAAAAATCATCGCCCAGTAAAAAGCTATCATAAACACGGAATCTACTCTCATCAAGTATGTTTAGACGAACTTTAAAATACTTTATTGCAAAATAAAATTAACCCGGAAATAAAGTTGATTCCAAACTTCGTTTATTACCTTCTTTATCAACCGCTACAAACACCATCTGGCAGGAGCAATTGTCGGAAATAACCTCGGTTTGCAAATTTTCGCTTTTTACATGTATTTCAATCCGCATTGAGGTTACACCAATAGATATGATTTTGGCAGAAAGGCTAGCCAAATCGCCAATTTTCATAGGCGATTTAAAGTTGATATTGTCCACAAACTTGGTCACAGCATATCCCTTCGAGTACTTTACGGCGAGCGCATAAGCAATCTGATCCATCCATTTCATTACTTCACCTCCATGAACATGTCCACCAAAGTTTACATCCTTTGGTTCAGCCAAAAAGCTCATGTGTAATTCTGTTGTCATAACAATCGGAACGTTTCAATTAAAATATATCGACATTGTCCCGTGTAATTTGAAATTCCAGTTCACGGTTTCCTTCGCTATACTCATGTTCGATACTAAATTGCGCTTTGTCAGGAATATAGAGCGCTTAGCCTGCAACAGAAATACGAAATTTTTCATTCTGCTCGATACAATCGGCCATCCGACACAATTGAAAGGCACGTTTAAGAGTATGTAGCGATAACTCACTTCCCCTCCGGTGCATTCATCCAACGCATCAGTTCATCGAGGTTTGGGGTAAGAATTATTTCTGTACGGCGATTTTTCTTTCGTGCGTCGGGCGTATTGGCTTTGTCGATGGGCATAAATTCTCCTCGGCCTGCTGCTGTGAGACGCTTGGGGTCTACTTTCGAATTTGCCGTGATGATTCGCAGAATGGAGGTTGCACGCAAAACACTTAAATCCCAGTTATCTTTTATACTGGCACTCTTGATGGGCACATTGTCGGTATGCCCTTCAATCGTAACCGAAATATCGCTTTCTTTCTCCAGCACCTTCGCAAGATTCTTGAGTGCATCAACACCTTTCGCATCTACAACGGTGCTGCCCGATTCGAAAAGCAGACGTTCCTCGAGCGAAACATACACGTTGCCATTCTTCGTACTCACCGTAAGCCCGTTGCCTTGAAAACCAAGTAGCGCCTCCGATACTTTACTGCGCAAGGCATGCATCGCAGAATCTTTGGAAGCCAGAATGTGCTCCAACTCGTTTACACGCTGCTCCTTTACGTTCAAGGCCTCCTCGGCAGCCTTGATTTCACTGGCCAGCAAATCGATTTCGGCTTTTCGCTTTTCGAGGTCAGCTTCGGTTAAGCGCAATTTATCCTCTTTCCGTTGAAGTTCTTCCTGCGTTAACTGATATTGCCCCATTAGCTTCTTCGTATCCTCTTCCTTCCCTTTCAATAGCTTATTGTTGTTTTCGAGTAGTTGGTCGTAGGTAGCCGTTAACTTTTCGTAGGCAGTTGTTAAGCGTCTGAACGATGTACCTAAACTCAGGGTATCGTTTTGCAACATCTGCACCTGCCGGTTCAACTCGGTAAGTCGCGTATTCAACTCTTTCTCTTTCGCCGTAAACGTTTCGTACCGTGCCTTGAGTTCCGACAATTCGGCCGAGCACTTATCGTTAGCCGCTTTTACTTCTTCGTACTGGCGACCCGGAACGCATGATACCAAGGCAGCAAGCGAAAAAACCAGCAGATAAGGGCATAATTTGGAGAATAGATTCATTGTTTAACCAATTAGTATGGCAAAACTACAGAATCCCTTCATGATTCAATTCCGTGATGTAACGAATAAATGAACAACTGAAGGTTAACATGATTGACAAGCAATTTTGAATATTTGAAACCAAATGCCAACTCAAATTGTTACCTTGCGCATTCATTTTTTAAAACAACCATCAACCAATACCTATGCGATTTCAGTTTTTAAGCATTCTGGGGATTTGCGCTGCATTAAATTTATCGGCGCAACAAGTAGAGCGATGCGGTACACATATCATTCAAACAGAACTGCAAAAGAAGTTTCCGGGCATGAAAGCCGAAAAGGAGGCATTTAATCAGTATGCGTCTACATTTAGCGACAATGGCTCACGCGAAATAAAAATAATACCCATCGTTTTCCACATTATCCACACCTATGGCTCAGAAAACATTAGCCGTGAGCAGGTTGAAGATGCTGTGCGCATTCTGAATGAAGACTTTAAACTTTTGAATGAAGATCAGTCTGAAGTTGTTTCGGCCTTTTCAGGCATTATTGGCAATACAGAGTTTGAATTCAGACTTGCCCGAAAAGACCCCAATGGGAATTGCACGGATGGAATAACCCGCACATTTTCAGAATTAACATTTAATGGAAACGACAATGTAAAGGAGCTTATTTCCTGGCCACGAAATCGTTACTTTAACGTATGGATTGTAGACAATGTTATCACCGATGGGGGAACGCAGGTAGGAGGTTATGCGTACCAACCTTCAAATTTTATTGGCGACCCGGTTGATGGTGTAATTGTTACGCACACCCAATTCGGAAGCATTGGAACCTCAAGCAGCAGCAACTTTGCCAGTCGCACACTTACACACGAGGCAGGTCACTGGTTTAACCTCGACCATACCTGGGGCGGAAGCAATTCTCCCGGATTATCATCAAATTGCAATGAAGATGATGGCGTGACCGATACCCCAAACTGTATCGGAATTGCCGATCAGAGTTGCAATTTAAATCAACAAACCTGTGGCTCATTAGACAATGTCCAAAACTACATGGATTATTCGTCTTGCGGCTTGATGTTTACTGCAGGTCAAAGTAATCGAATGCGAGCTGCAGCGAATTCGGGCACCGGACAACGCAATAATCTGTGGTCGGCATCAAATCTCACCTTCACAGGCGTAAACAATCCAAATGCAACTCCGTGCGCGCCCAAGGCCGACTTTTCAGCGACTACCGATCAGGCCTGCGTTGGCTCAAACATTACGTTTAGCGACGAAAGTTACAATGCGCCTGTAGATGCTTCTTGGACATGGAACTGGTCTTTTCCGGGCGCTGTAACTACATCTTCTACAGTTCAGAATCCCGTTGTTCAATATGCCAGTCCGGGTACCTATGCTGTAACGCTGAATGTGTCCAATTCGACCGGTTCGAACTCTGTAACAAAATCGAGTTTTATTACCATAATGCCGGATAATCCTGCACTCGTATCTCCATTTTTTGAAGGTGCAGAAAATACCGCATTCCCAAATTTGTCAACAGATCAATTTCAGGACTGGAAAGTGATTGGCAGTGCAAGCTCTTTTTTCAGATCCACTGAAACATCTGCAACCGGTTCTGCCTGCATCAAATACAACAACAACGCTATTACAAGCGGCACGGTTAGCGAACTCGAATCGCCCATTTTTGATTGTTCCAATCTTGTTGCGCCGGCTAACATGACCTTCAAAGTTGCCTTTGCGCGCAAAAGTACATCTTCGACCGATAAGTTAATTGTTTACGCATCCAATAACTGCGGTCGAACATGGACTCCACGTTACACAAAACTGGCCGCCAGCTTAAGCACGTTGCCAAGCGGACAAACCATTTCAGGCACGTTTATTCCATCGGCATCGCAATGGAGAACCGAGACAGTTTCAATTCCTTCATTCGTAGGACAATCTGCGTGTATGATAAAATTTGAAATGACCGATGGAGGAGGGAATTCATTGTTTATCGATGATATCAATTTCTTCGGCGATCCAACCCTCGGTACGCAACTAAGTCCAATAGATGAATTTTCGACACAGTTAATTCCAAATCCTGCTAATGCAGCTGAGGCAAAACTCCAAATTGGATTAACAACAGTAGAAAATGTAAATGTTGAGGTAATGGACATCTCCGGAAAAATCATTGCCTCAAAGAATTTAGGCTTACTGAATTTTGGAGAACACACTGTTTACTTGTCTCAAATAATGGGAATACAGCCCAATCCGGGAGCATATCTCATTCGGATCGACGCGGGATCGCATACGGCGATGCGCAAATGGTTGTGCATTGAATAGCAGGTAATGCTTCGCGAAGGTCAATCGAGTCTGCACGACATTGAAGCACAATGGAAGCAGGTTTTGCAAAAGCTTAAAGAGCAGTTTGGCGATGAACTCGATCTTGAGGCTGTGTTGTTGCTCATCGGTGTTCAGGAATTGGGAAAAGGGTATAAGAAATTTAACAAAGACCAGAAGTTGGAACTTATGCACATCGCAATCTGCACGCTTTTAGAACCGTATGGCTACTACACATTTGAAGGATTGGATGAGGAAGGATATCCGCATTGGAAAATCGAAGAAAACCTGCCCGAATTAAGTCCGGGGCAACAACAATTCCTGATTAAACAAGCCATTTGCGGCTACTTTGAACCCTATTTTTCATAGGGGCAGGCTTTCGTACGTGTTTATTTGGCAAAGTTATCTGAGCTTCCGTACGACTGACGACTGTCATTTGAAAGAACCGTTGCATCCGTTTTAAACGTTTATAAACGTTTACTTACGGATCGAGCGCGTTGGCTTGTTTATACTTGATGTATGAAAAAATTCATCAAGACCAATTTTGATTTCACCCATACCGAAGTTCGGGGCCTTACCCTGCTCCTTATTCTAATTGTACTTGTGGAATTTGTTCGGTCCAATTATCCGAAGTGGTTTCCGGATGCCCATTACACGAATATTCGGTTTACGCCATTTCAAAAGCAATGGATAGATAGTTTACACCAGGTAGATCGATTGGCATTTGAGAAGAAACGATACAAATCGGCTGAAGAATTCGAACGATTCGAATTCAATCCAAACACACTGGCTGAAGAAGGCTGGGTTCGGTTAGGATTTACAAGTAAACAGGCCGCATCCATAGTTAAACTTCGAAACAAAGGATTCAGGTTTAAGCAAAAACAAGACTTAAAAAAGATTTTCTGCGTAAGCGAGAAAAAATACCAAGATCTTGAAGCATTTATACGCCTCGATACGAAAGATGAAAATAGCGTTCCAAAAGAAAATAAACAGCACGCTGCATTCGCAAAACTCGAGCTGAACACAAGCGATTCATCGGGCCTGCTCAGTATAAAAGGGATAGGCCCGTTTCGTGCATCCAAAATTATACGTCACCGAACACGTCTTGGTGGTTTTTGGTCGCTGAATCAATTAAAAGAAATTAAAGGCTTCAACGACACGCTCATAGCCGACTTAAGTCGTTATTTAACAGTCGATTCGATGCGAATAAACCGAATTCGCATCAATACCATTGCGCCCGACGAACTTCAAAAGCATCCATATTGTTGGTATGGAGTTGGAAAAAGCATCGTAAATTACCGCAGTAAACACGGACAATTTCGTTCGACGGATGATTTGCGTAAAATCTATGCACTTAAGCCGGAACAAATCGAACGATTGTCTCACTATTTATCGTTTGAATGACGACCATTGAAGAAAAACTGAAGGCAACAATCCGCGATGTGGCCGATTTTCCTAAACCCGGAATTTTATTCAAAGACATTACACCATTACTTGAAGATCCTGCATTGTGCAATGAGATTGCCGAATGCCTGATTATGCCTTTCCGAACCGAGCAAGTACATGCAATTGTTGGTGTTGAGAGTCGCGGATTTCTATTCGGAATGCTAATGGCTCAAAAGCTGAACATTCCCTTTATTCCGGTGCGCAAAGCAGGCAAACTCCCCTATAAAACCATTTCGTGCTCGTACGATTTAGAATACGGAAGTGCCACTGTCGAAATGCACATCAATAGCATAAAGAAAGATTGGAAAGTAATTGTACACGACGATTTGCTCGCAACTGGCGGAACAGCGGCAGCCGCTGCCGAACTCATCCTAATGCAGGATGCACAGATCGCCGGATTTTCTTTTTTGGTCGAACTTGCTTTTTTAGAAGGCGCGCAACGATTGAATCACTTTCAAAAAAATGTTCATAGTCTGATTCGGTATTAACGTATGCGTCTGCTCATTTTTATCGTGCTTGTCTCTACATACAACGCTTTAAATGCGCAGAGCACCATCCCTTTTTCATTCATCCAGTCGTACGATATTCCGGTTTCAGAAAATGCCGGGGAAATTCTCAATAATCCCTGGACTGGTGGATTCAACGCGCCCCAGGTGCACGAAATGGATTTTAACCGCGATGGAGTGGCCGAACTGGTTATGCTGGATCGTTCGGGAAACCGAATTTCCATTTTTGAAACAGTTGATAACCGACAAACCTGGAAATGCAATTACACATACAAAAATCAATTGCCTACACTAAAAGATTGGTTTGTTGTACGCGATTTTAACTTCGATGGCATCGAGGATATTTTCCACTCAAATTTCAATGGAATTGGCGTTTACCGCGGATTTATTGACGCTGGCAACCGGCTTGCTTTTGAGCAGGTTTCGGAGTTGCTATTTTCTATTTATTTCCAATCGCCGTTAAACCTGTATGTAAGCCGTGCCGATATACCTGCCATTGCAGATATCGACGGAGACCAAGATCTCGACATCCTCACTTTTTATATTCTGGGAACCTGCATCGAATACCATAAAAATTTGAGTCAGGAAAGCGGATTTGGGCCTGATTCGCTCATCTTTCGGCTCGAATCGGATAATTGGGGATTGATTACCGAATCGGCAAATGACAATTCGATTAATTACAACGATAGCTGTGGACGCGGCGGAGAACGGCATACCGGTTCTACACTGCTCATGCATGACGTGAACGCTGATGGCAATCTCGATTTGCTGCTTGGCGATGTTTCATATCCCAACCCCTTGTTTCTAATCAATCAACCCGTTGGCAACACCGATGTTATTGTTCCCATCCCGCCTAATTATCCCGAAACAGCGTGGCAGCAAGTTGGTGTGCCCATTTTTCCGGGATTATTTACCATCCAATCCAATCCCGACGAAACGCCCGATTTACTCATCGCGCCCAATACAGATCAGCTATCTGTGAATACCGGCAGGGTAATGAGACGATACCGTTCTGCACCCGGCAATAGCTTTTCGTTTACCCTGGCTGAAGATTCGTTTATATCGGATCAAACGCTCGATTATGGGCAAAATGCAGCGCCCGCACTTGGAGACATCGATGGCGACGGTGATCTAGATCTTGCAGTTGGTAATGGCGGAAAATTTGCGAATGGTTCATATACGAGCAGCCTTAGCATCTATGAAAATACAGGCTCTACACTTAACCCACAGTTTGTGCGCATTACTTCTGATGCATTGAATCTTGCTGCGGAGAATCATGTTTCGATTGCTCCGGCACTAGCCGATTTGAATGGCGACAACAAGGCCGACCTCGTTCTTGGCTTCTATAATGGCAGTTTCAGCTTGTATTTCTCAGATGGATTATTTGGATTCAATGCGGCACAACAATCGATATTGCCATGCGATGCTGGAGATTGGGCAAATCCTGAACTCTTCGATATTAATGCCGACGGAAGAAAGGATTTGATTGGGGGCAATAAACTAGGTAGGTTTAAAGCTTGGCTGAATCTGGGAACGAACACCTCGCCACAATTTGATGCTGTAGAAACTGAATGGATGGGGTTCGGAATCGAGACCATCGAAGAAGGGATTAGCAATTATGGCTATTCTGCGCCACGGATGGTGCTCTTTCAGAACGATACCTTTCTGCTCAGCGGATCTGAACGGGGAACGCTATTCGTTTGGCCGGTGCTCAACGGGAGCCTTTCTGATGCTGATTCTACGTTTTTATCGCTCGACGAAGGAGCGCAAAGTACGCCAGCTGCAGGCGACTTGAATGCAGACGGTTTTCCGGATCTGATCGTTGGCAACCGTTCAGGCGGTCTTACATATTATCGTGGCAGCGAACCAAATTGGCAGGAGTCGCTAGCCAATGACCTGAAGAAAAACGTAAAAGTCTTCCCAAATCCTTCTACCGGTATGCTTACAATTGATGGGCTTGAAGGCAAGGGAAGGATAGTTGTACAATCGGTTTTAGGAAAAACTGAACAGGAATTTTTATTTACTGAAAAGTCGTTTTTTACCTTGAATCTTCAGGCACTGGCGAATGGGCTTTATTTTATTTCAATACAAACAAACCAAGGAGCAATAACCAGTCGGGTCGTTTTAGTCGATTAGTGCTTACTTCACATTCACAAACACCTGCTGTACGTCGTCGTCCTCCTCAATCTTCTCGACCAGTTCGTTGATTTCTTCCTCCTGTTCGGCATTTAACTCTACCGTAGTTAGTGGAATTCGCACCAATTCAGAGCCCGATATGCTGAGATTGCGGCGTTCGAGCTCGGTCTGCATTTTATGATAATCTGTAAAGGCGGTGTAGACATAAATCAGCCCCTCATCGAGCTGAATTTCTTCCAGGCCATGGTCGATTAATTCCAGTTCGAGTTCTTCAATATCGAGGCCTTCGGCATTGAGTTTAAAAAGGGCTTTGCGTTCAAAAATAAAATCAAGCGAGCCGGTTTTTCCGAGCGAACCGCCACCGCGCGTGAGGTACATGCGCACATTGGCAACAGTACGGGTAGGATTATCGGTTGCCGTTTCGATTAATACAGCAACACCATGCGGCAAGTAGCCTTCGTATACCACTTCTGTAAAATCACCCAAGCCTTTATCGTGCGAACGTTTTACGGCAGCTTCGATGCGGTCTTTGGGCATATTGATGGCCTTGGCATTGCGCATGGCGGCGCGCAATCGCGGATTGCCATCCGGGTCGGGACCTCCTTGTTTTACCGCAATGGCTATTTCCTTACCGATTCGGGTAAATGTCTTTGCCATGCGGTCGTACCGCGCGAACATTTTGTGTTTCCGCTTCTCGAATATACGTCCCATAGAATTTACGTTTTGGGCCACAAATCTAAAAAATGTCCGATAATTCAACGATTATCTCGCGCTTCATTCCATAAAAAAATCCGTTCAATGCGCAATCGAACGGATTTTGTCGGGATGGCGGGATTTGAACCCGCGACCTCTCGCCCCCCAGACGAGCACTCTAACCGGGCTGAGCCACATCCCGAATGGGCTGCAAACCTACAAAAAAAACGTGCGATGTCAAGAGGCAAACATTGCTGCTTTGTCTATCTTTACATTCCTCCGAACAAGGGAGCGCCATTGCATGTTTATACCCAAATTTGATGCATATGCTTTTTGAAAAATCAACATTTTCCGCATTATTATTCATGTTGCTCGCTTTAGCCTCTTGCAAAAAAGATGAAGCAATTCCTGATACTGCCGAGCCTGCCGGAATACTCGAAATTCGTTTTAATCCAACCATGAATGGCGTTCCCTTGCAAGCAAACTCCATTTTTACAGGCCCAAACAATCAGCGCATGCTAGTCGAAAATTTCAAATTTTACCTTTCGGGCTTGTACCTGCGCTCCGATACCGATTCTGTGTTGATTAAGGATGTGAGTTTCATCGATCTTGTTGCATCGAACAAAACACTCAAACTTGAAGTAAAACCAGGAATTTACAAGGCGTTACGGTATGCGGTAGGACTTACTCCCGAGCAAAACGGCACCAATGATCCTAATTTTGATGAAGCACAATTCCCGATAGATCATCCGCAAAGCATTTACAACGGAATGTACTGGTCGTGGGCATGTGGCTATATTTTTTCGAAAATTGAAGGGAAAATAGACACCTCGGCAACTCAAAATCAAACGCCAACATTTACATGGTTTTACCAC
>JBKCFX010000337.1:0-1591 GCA_046303595.1 Bacteroidia bacterium | reverse complement strand
CAAACACCAACATGCCGTTTTACCACGCACTCGGAAAAATTCCCACGAAGCGACACACTACCTTTGAAAAGCCTTCGGGCGGTTTGTATTACGAACAATTGTTTGGCACAGTGGGCTTCGAAGGCATGTCGTCGCTGCTCTATCATGTGCACCGACCAACGATGGTGAAGCAGGTGCTTGAATCCATCGACTTTCAGCCTAAAATTGCCGTTCCCAAAAACATGTTGGCACGCAGGCTGAAAGGCTTTCAGGTGGATCCTGTGGATGATTTTCTGAAAAGCCGAAAACCACTTTTTCTGAACAAAGATGTTTGCATTTCGGTTGCTGCCCCCAAGCTTTCGATGCGCGACTATTTTTATAAAAATGCAGATGCCGATGAGGTCATTTTCATTCACAAAGGCAGCGGTACGTTGCGCACAATTCTCGGCAACATTCCTTTTTCTTATGGCGATTACCTCGTAATTCCGCGGGGAATGATTTACCAGTTTGAATTCGATTCTGCTGATAACCGTTTGTTGCTTATAGAATCGTACAGTCCGGTTTACACACCAAAGCGTTACCGCAACTGGTTTGGACAAATGCTTGAGCATTCGCCGTATTGCGAGCGCGATATTCGTAGGCCCGAAAAACTGGAAACGCACGATGAGCTGGGCGATTTTCTGATTAAAGTGAAGAAGGAAAACATGCTGCATCAGTATGTGTATGCCAGTCATCCATTTGATGTGGTGGGTTGGGATGGCTACAACTACCCGTACGCCTTTTCGATACACAACTTCGAACCAATTACCGGACGCATTCATATGCCGCCGCCCATTCATCAAACCTTTGAAGCAGCGGGCTTTGTAATTTGCTCGTTCTGCCCAAGGCTTTACGATTACCATCCGAAATCGATTCCCGCGCCTTACAACCACAGCAACATCGACTCAGACGAGGTTTTATATTACGTAGATGGCGATTTCATGAGCCGCAACGACATTTCACCCGGGCAATTTACATTGCATCCTGCAGGCATACCGCACGGGCCACATCCGGGCGCATACGAGCGTTCGATTGGGCAAAAAGAAACACTTGAGTTGGCGGTTATGGTTGATACCTTCAAACCGCTACAAATAACCGAAGATGCGTTAAGCATCGACGATGGAATTTATTGGAATTCCTGGATGGAGAAACATTAAAATATTAAATCAAAATCAAGCGAAACAATGGAAACTGCCATGCATCCGCTCACGCAAAGCAATACAAACCCACAGGACGATTTTTTACCGCTGTTGGGTACCGATTATGTAGAATTTTATGTTGGCAATGCCTAGCAGGCGGCTTATTACTATCAAAGTGCCTGGGGCTATGAACTGGTTGCTTACGCTGGTCCTGAAACGGGCGTAAAAGATCGTGTATCGTACGTTTTACAACAGGGGAAAATCCGTTTGATTTTAACGGCGTCGCTGCTTTCCGATGGGTTAATTTCCGACCACGTGAAGAAGCACGGCGACGGTGTTCGCGTACTTGCTCTTTGGGTTGATGATGCCGCAAAAGCACTCGAAGAAACCACCAAGCGTGGCGCCAAAGTATACGAAGGCCTTCAAATTAAAAC
>JBKCFX010000336.1:0-1098 GCA_046303595.1 Bacteroidia bacterium | reverse complement strand
TGCTTTTTCGCGCTGAATCTGCTCCATCTTTTTCTCTAAGGCCTGTTTCTCATCCATCAATTGCTGCAAGGCTTTCAAGGAATCCTTAGCGCCGTTGAACATGCTGTTTATCGATGACAGCAAGGCGCGTTCATTGCGCACGGTCTCGAGTGCCGCCTCACCCGTAATGGCTTCAATCCTTCGAATGCCCGCTGCAACCGCTGCTTCGGAGGTAATGCGGAACAAGCCGATGGTTCCTGTAGCCGGAACGTGGGTACCTCCGCAAAGTTCCACCGAATATTCGCGGTCGAAACTCACCACGCGCACCATGTCGGCATATTTTTCGCCAAACAGCGCCATCGCTCCCAAATTACGGGCTTCATCGAGCGGCATCACCGCTACATGACGCTGAATATTATCGAGAATGCGCGCGTTCACCATCTGCTCTATCTGCTGCAATTCTTCATCGCTCACTTTACTGAAATGCGAAAAGTCGAAACGTAGGTACTGATCGTTTACCAGTGAGCCTTTCTGCTCTACGTGTGTACCCAAAACAGTGCGCAGGGCAGCGTGCAGCAAATGCGTGGCCGTGTGATTGCGCATGGTAGCGATGCGTAATTTTCCGTTGACTTCGGCCTTGAACGACTCATTTAAATTCGAAGGCAAGCGATCGCTGAAATGCACTATCTGCCCGTGTTCCTTTCGCGTGTCGGTAATCTGTATGGTTTCGTTGCTGCCAATGAGCCAGCCGGTATCGCCCACCTGTCCGCCGCTTTCGGCATAAAACGGAGTGATGTTCAGTACGAGCTGATATTGTTTTTTGCCCTTGTGTTGAATTTCGCGGTACCGCACAATGCGCACCTGTGCTTCGAGAAAATCGTAGCCCACAAACTCTTGCTCATCGTCGTCGAAAAGCTCGATCCAGTCGCCGGCCTCTACCGATGCAGCGGCACGCGAGCGGTCTTTCTGCATTTTAAGGTGTGCGGCATAGCTTTCCATATCTACCTCGAGGCCCTGTTCGCGAGCCATAAGCTGCGTAAGGTCGATGGGGAAGCCAAAAGTATCGAAGAGTTCGAAGGCAAAATCGCCCGGAACCGCCTGTTTACTATTGTTTTTGGA
>JBKCFX010000335.1:0-1795 GCA_046303595.1 Bacteroidia bacterium | reverse complement strand
TTCTCCTACCTTATCTAGTTATCATCACCCTGCTGAAGTTATTTATGCAAATCATATTGCGACAAATCAGACAATTATTGATACAATTAACATTGGAAATCAAATATGGATGGCCCAAAATTTATGTGTATCAAAATTTCTAAATGGAGAATCCATACCCGAGGTGAGGTCAAAGGAGGAATGGTATGAAGCATGGCGAACTAATATTCCGATTCTACCCCATACACCCCTCTAGCGCTCGCTTTACCGGTGTTTGCTCTTTTAGATCGGTAAAATATTCGGCTTTGGCTTTTTGGTAGGCACTAGAAATTTCTTCGTAATACACATCGTTGGCAAGCATCGATTCGAAATCGGCTTTCAGCTCCTCATCACTCAAAGCCTTTAACGCAATACAAATCTGTGTCATTGCAGCATCAAGGTCTTTTTCCTCGTGCGAACTGAGGGCATCAAGCTCTGATACAGTAAACAAAGGCAAAACTTTATCGTGCATGCCCAGCTTATTGTAAATTACAGCAAGCTGAATGGCAATGTATTCCTTCGAAATTCCCGAACGCTGCGCCTCCAATTTCGAAGCGAGTGCCGCTTGCAAATCGCCGCGTTCAAACTCCCAACAACCGCGCATACTGTATAACAGATACAACGGTATGCCGCCATAATAGCTAATCTCCTTGTAGGTTTCGAGCATGGCATCCCAGGCTTCGACACGCTCGTGTATGGCCACCGGTAAAAAATAGCGCGGAACAGGATCCCAGTCGTGCGTAGCTTGTGGAATCTTTGCATACCAGGCAAGGTAATCGTCCCATTGCTCGTCCCATACTGCTTTGATTGTTTCGACGCGAGCCCGCTTCGGATCATCGGGGCCATGCGTATCGCGAATTTTTGCCAATGCACGTGCTGCTAATCCACCCTCATCTAAATTGCCCATGAAAAAATACATGGCGGGAATTGCTTCGGGCATCGTATCTAAGTTGTGTTCGTCCGATTCCACAAATGCTTCAAGCACCGATTCAGAATCGTAACGAAAGCCACTCGTATCATCGCCTCTCCATCCCAACAAAAACTCCATTTCCAAATTTCGTCCTTGGGCACGCCCAAATCGTTTTAAAAATGAATCGAGCTGGGTAAATGGATACATAAAAGGCCGCGAATGGCACAGAAAAAACTGTTTGCGCTCGGGTGTAAGTTGGCCATTTTGTACTCGTACCAGCATGCTTAATCGAATGAGATCGCTTCTTGTGAGTTCGTTTACATGTGTTTGTATAAACTGCAATACCTTGTCGCGAAAGAATTCAAACTCATCGTCCCAACCGGCAAATTGTACAACAGTACTTTTGAATGTCCAGTTTGGATGTTCGATGCGCTTCACTTCGAAATAAGCCAAGCGCCTGTTCTCAAGTGGAATCTGAATGCGAAGCGATTGCTTATCATCCAAATCGCTAATCTTAGCAAACGCTGAAACTTCCGCTGTTGTATAATAATTGTTAAACGGGATTTCGAGAATCTTCATGCCTGTTGTTTTTGTTCCTGATAACAATGCTCAAATTCGTACTTTATTGTTTAAGTACAACCCCGTATTTTTCATGTGATTTTGAATTCAAGGAACTTTAAATGAAAATGCCAATTCAGTTATTCATTACGCGCAAGCGCACAATCCTATTTGCGGTGGTTTGCGATATTTGCAAATATTCAGCCTTTGCAGATCTGCCAGCTCTTACCGTAAATTGCTTGTCTGCTCAATCGATTATTTCCCTGTAATCCAACGATAAATATCGTTCCCGTTTGCGTAAACCAACAA
>JBKCFX010000334.1:0-12430 GCA_046303595.1 Bacteroidia bacterium | reverse complement strand
GGTTGTACGTGTATTTTCATCAATCAGCTTCGCGAAAAAATTGGTGTGATGTTCGGCAACCCTGAAACAACCACAGGTGGAAATGCGCTGAAGTTTTATGCATCAATTCGTTTGGATATTCGCCGCATCGGACAAATAAAGGATGGAGAAGCCGTTGTAGGTAACCGTACACGCGTTAAAGTGGTGAAGAATAAGGTTGCACCGCCTTTCCGCACAGCCGAATTCGACATCATCTATGGCGAAGGTATCTCGCGCATCGGCGAACTCATCGACCTTGGAGTAGAACACAACATTGTAAAGAAAAGCGGTTCATGGTTCAGCTTCGACGACACCAAGCTCGGTCAGGGTCGCGATGCCGTAAAACAATTGCTTACCGACAATCCCGAATTGGCTGAACAGATCGAAAGCCGCATCATCGAAGCGGTAAAAGGCGCAGTACTTGCTTAAATTCAATTAGATTATTTGTTTGAAAGTCCCTCTTTTTGTTGGGACTTTTTTATTTTAGAAGGTATTTACATTCATTATCCAGATTTAAATAGTTAGCTCCATGTCATTCTTAAACGCACCTTCTGAACATCTTCATATTCACTGGAGCCCGGTTCAGCGAATTGCGTTTAGGTTCCTGTTTGTTTTTCTGGTACTCATTTGCAATCCTTGGGGAGTTCTTGCCGAATTACCCGGATTTTCGGTATTAGCCGATCCGCTTAATAATTTAGAGTATTGGCTTGTGGAGAACTTGAATACTAGATTTTTTCAGGTTAAAGAAGAACTGGTAGCCATTAATGGCAGTGGCGATACTTCATATGCCTGGGCTCGCTTAGCGTCTTTTTTCTTGTTCACAATGGTTATTGGTGGAATATGGAACCTAATAGATTATAAGCGAATTAACTACATAAAACTTGATTTTCTGCTCACAATATTGGTTCGGTATACCCTTGTTTACTATGCGTTTTCGTACGGAATCATCAAAGTCTTTTCATTACAGATGCCTTTTCCGCATGAGAGTTTATTAGCAACTCCGCTTGGCGATTTATTGCCTATGCGTTTATCGTGGGCGTTCTTTGGATATAGCCCACTTTTTCAATCATTTAGTGGCATTATTGAGCTGATGGTAGCCGGCATGTTGTTGTTTCGAGCTACTGTTCCGCTCGGATCCTTGCTGGCACTCGCCGTATTCACCCAAGTTTGGATGCTCAATCTATCCTACGACATTCCGGTAAAGCTTTTTTCGGCTCAACTTCTACTGCTGTCAGTCTATTTGGTTTGGCTCGACAGAAAGCGTTACCTGGCATTTTTCTTTAGCAATCAATCAATCGAAGCCCGCACAGAAATTCAGCCCTTCGAATTTTGGTCTAGATTACGGCGCTGGCGAATTGGTATAAAAGCCCTATTCATGTCTACCTACGTGGTGTTTTCGGTGGTGCAACTATTTACGTTCGCACAGAAGGTGCAGGCTAAACCCGATTTTTTTCCAGCGGGCAATGGATTTTATACACTCGAAATGAAAATTTCCGGCAACGATACGCTACGTGTTATACTGCCTAAAAGCGAAGCTTGGTCCGATTTGATTATCCATCGCGACGGTGCCGGTAGCGTGTTTCCAGTTGATACCCATTTTCGTAAAGCATATGGGAGAGCTTATTTTAACTTCGAAGCCGACAGTGCGAAAGGGTTTGTGAAATTCAAACAACATAGCTCCGATTCACTTTCTGTATACGAATTTCGATTTGCACAGCCTGCGCCTCAAAAGCTTATCTTAACTTCGCAGCAAGATTCAAACAGGCTTGAATTGCATTTCCGGAAAGACGACCGCTTTTTTCAACTTACCGAACGGCAATTTCATTGGTTGTCTGAATCGAATCGATAATCACTTTTCATGAATTTGAATCATTTGTTATCAATTGCCATTTTGGTTGGTGTAGCAACATTTTTCGGTTGCAGCGGGCAACAGCACGATTTAAATAGCATCGAAGGCATGAACGCAGCATTGTCCGAAAATCCTTCTGATACGGCAGCTCGTTTTGCCCGCGCAAAATATTATCAGGCAAAAGGCCGCAACGATTCAGCTTTGGCCGACATGCAGGTATTGGTTAAAACCGATTCGCTGCGGCCCGACTATTACCTAACCATGGCCGATATTTATCTGGCTGTAAACCAGACACGTTATACACGCAAAGCGCTTCAAAGGGCAATAAGTTTAAATAGCGAACTCGAAAGCGCCCACATGAAACTTGCAGAACTTTATTTGTATGTCGAAATGCGCCAGGATGCACTCAATGAACTCAACGAAGTGTTGAAGCGAAACAAGAATAACCCTAAAGGCTATTATCTAAAAGGGATGATTTATAAAGAAAGTGGCGATACGGCACTGGCGATTTCATCCTTTATTACAACCACCGAACAGGATCCAAATTATGCACTGGCATACGAGCAACTCGGACTAATTTATGCGGCCAAAGGCGACCAACGTTGCCTCGATTTTTACACAAATGCTCTTCGCATCAATCCCAAAAACTCCCTAACCCGCTACAATATTGGGTATTTTTATCAGTCAGTTGGCGACACGGCCAATGCCCTGAAAACCTATCGAGAACTCATTTCTATCGACTCTAAATTTGCGAATGCTTATTACAACATCGGCTTCATTTTATTCGAGTTAAAAAATAATCCGAAGGATGCTGTGCCTTATTTTTTGCAGGCCGCTGCGGCTAAACCCGGCTATGTTGAGGCAATTTACATGAGCGGTTTATGCAACGAACGTTTGGGGAATAAAGAACTGGCTTTGAAAGATTATACTTCGGCACTCAAACTTGATCCGAATTTTGCACTTGCACAGCGTGCCTTTGATCGTTTGGGCGGTAAACTCTGATTTGGCACTTGCAGATTCATCTCTGCAACGTACCTTTAGCCCATGCAATCCATCACGCTGATTATCGTTTTAATTACTTGTGGAGTTTCGATTCTGGCCTTCCAACAGCCCGACTTGATGCAGAAACTCCAGTTTAATCCTTACACCATTAAACGGCGCAATCAATGGTATCGCTTCGTAACACATGCACTGTTACATGCCGATTGGATGCACTTAATCATCAACATGCTTGTGCTGTATTCTTTCGGACAAAGCACAGTTAACTTCTTTATTGTTTACCTCGGAGATTTAGGCATACCGGCATTTTTAGCCATGTATGTTTTAGCGGTGATTGCAAGTTCGATTTCAACATACCGCAAGCATAAGGATCATCATTGGTACAACGCAGTCGGAGCCAGCGGAGCTGTTTCGGCAGTTTTGTTTTCGCACGTATTGTTTTCGCCATTAACGAAAATTTACTTGTACGCCATTTTGCCGCTTCCATCGTTGTTGTGGGCGGCACTTTACGTTGGATACAGCATGTGGAGCAGCAAAAATTCGAGCGACAACATAAACCACGAGGCACATCTTTGGGGCGCCCTGTTCGGCTTGGTGTTTACTGCGGTAAGTTGTCCCGGTGTACTGCAGGAATTTTTCTTTCAACTTCAAACTATTCGCTGATGCGCAAAGCTGTATTTTTTGACCGCGATGGCATCGTTAACCGTGAACTTGGCGATTACGTTATGCAGTTTCATGAATTTGAACTGCACGATCCTGTTCTGCCATTTTTGAAAGCAGTCAAACGTCATGGTTTTTTGACCATAATCATCACAAACCAAGGTGGCATCGCACGTGGTCTATACGACCATTCGCTTGTTAAGGCTTGCCATGTCTTTTTGCAACAACACCTTGCCCCTCAGAAACTTGCATTCGACGCAATTTACTATTGCCCGCACAATCCGCAATTTGGCGAGTGCCTCTGCCGAAAACCCAAGGGATTGCTTGTAGAAAAAGCGATTGCACGATTTGAGCTCGATAAAGGCGCCTGTTTTATGGTTGGCGATAAAATGCGTGATGTAGAGGCTGCCACTGCAGCAGGAATTAAGGGATACCTTTTGCCCCCAAATCCAACAACCGAAGAATTAATGCAATGTCTTGAGAATCATGTCTGACTGGATTTTCTTGGACGGCGATTTTATTCAGCGCGAAAGGGCTTCCTTAAGCTTATCGAATCGTTCATTTAATTATGGCGATGCGTTGTTTGAAAGCATACGCATTGTAAACAGAACGGCGCTTTTCTTTGATGACCATTGGGAGCGCTTGAGGCATGGGATGGGTATCTGTGGCATGCAATCGGAAAGGCTTAGTGCATCGAAAATTCGCAACGCCGCAGATGAATTAATCCTAAAAAATAAGGTAAAAGGCGGTCGATTGAAGGTGCTTGTTTATCGCGATGCAGAAGGATTTTACGGCCCCGAAACAGATGGAATAAAATGCTTCATGTCGATAAGTGAATTAGAACATGATTGCTTTGTATGGAACCATAAGGGCTTGCAAACAGGTCTTTACACGGACATAAAAAAGCCACACAATCTACTTGCCGAAATCAAGTCGACATCGGCCTTAATGTATGTTTTGGCTGCGAGGGAAGCACGGCTTAAAGGTTGGGATGAAATTTTCCTATTAAACGAATCGGGTTTCTTGTGCGAAGGAAGTTCGTCGTCTGTTTTTCTGGTCGATGAAAACCAAAATATTCACACACCCGCATTGAATCAGTCGCCCCTTCCGGGCGTGATGCGTAAAAATGTTATCAGACTAATTCAGGAAGTTGGCATAAAGTGCACCGAGCGTACGATTGCAGCACAAGAACTGTTAACAGCCCGCGAAGTTTTTGTGACGAATTCTATTCGAGGAATTCGTTGGGTTGTTTCGTATCGCGAAATACGATATTTCAATACCTTCGGAAAAAAAGTATTCCAGTTGTTGCAGGATGAAGTTGGAAAACTGGCCTCAGTTTAAATTCGGATTATCGGGGAAATTCGCCCAGATTGCTTTTTCGGAATTGGTTGATCGTAATAGGTCGCCCCACAATTGCTGTGGTTCTTTACTAAGCAGTTCGGAAGGCCGCTCAAAAACCATCCACGATTCTTCGCGCATCTCGGCATCCAGTTGGCCTGCATCCCAACCCGAATAGCCTGCAAAAAATCGAATTTGCGCAGGATCGATTAAAGCGGCAGGAATAAGTTTCTTCAATTTATCGAAATCTCCTCCGTAATGAATACCGCCGCCAATCTCGAAGTTGCTTCCGATTAACTCAGGAATTGCATGAATGAAAAACAAGGCATTGTTATTTACCGGTCCGCCCCAAAACACCCTGGCCTCAAATTCAGGAAAGCCCGAAACCAATTCGTGTACATGATAATCGATGGGTTTGTTGAGAATAAAACCCATACTTCCCTGCTCCGTTTTCTCTGCTAAAAGCACAACCGAACGGTTAAAATAATCATCGTTGAGCAATGGTTCCGAAAGCAAAATTCTCCCCTTCTGTGGTTCTAAAATTGGTAACATATCCAGCGTTTTTTATACACAACGAAAATTCTCCAGCGATGTTTCCTTTTTAACACGTTTATAATGTTAAAAAGAAATAAGAAACTATTGGCTACACTTTACGGTTTAACCGAATGGACTTAATTCCTAACCTAGAAGTTGCAAAAAGTAAACAAATGCTTCGCAAATAATTGTAACGTATAAATTCAGGGCATTTTAACCCTTTTATTTAATATAGAGAATGCGGTCGAGCTAACCTCCAACTTGCTTTAGGATAAATTTCCGAAATCGGATTCGAAAAATGACCTTTGTTTAGATTAACCAATGGGCGCCCATGCCCCAGTATTGGGCAATTCTGCCAAAATTTTTAGTGGATTTCCACTAACCGGATGTTGAAATTCAAGTCTGTAAGCATGCAAGCAAATACTCCTTTCGTGATTGCCTCTGCGCGCCCCATATTTAACATCTCCTTTAATTGGATGTCCAATAAACGACAGTTGCACGCGAATCTGATGATGCCTACCTGATAATGGATTTACCTCAACGAGCGTGTAACGATCGGTGCGCCGAATTACGGTGTATTCTAAAACGCATTTAAGTAATCCCTCGGCAGGATTAATGGATGCTCGCGATCTATTCTGGCTTTCGTTTTTACTGAGATAATGTTCCAATACACCGCTATCGCTTTCCATTAGCCCTTCGACCAAAGCACGATAGGTTTTCTTTACCTTGCGTTCGCGAAACAATTCATTCATGCGGCTCAGTCCTTTGCTTGTTCGCGCAAACAATACCAGGCCGCTAACCGGACGATCGATGCGGTGAATTACTCCCACAAATGCATCACCCGGTTTGTTGTATTTCACTTTGATATAGTTTGCAACCGATTTACTCAGAGGCTCATCGCCGGTTTTATCGCCCTGTACAATTTCTCCTGCCAGCTTCTGAACTGCAATCAAATGATTGTCTAAATAAAGAATCCGGTCCTCAGTAAGACTCAGCTGCATTGGGAAAATCGCTCGATTTCACATCCTGAACATAAGTGCCGATAGCTCCGGTAATTTGTGACTGTAAATTAAGGTAGCTTCGCAAAAATCGCGGCTTGAATTCGGTATTGATTCCAAGCATATCGTGCAAAACCAACACTTGTCCATCGACACCACCACCGGCACCAATGCCAATAATGGGAATCGTGAGTTCTTTCGCTACCTGCGTTGCAAGCGTTGCCGGAACCTTTTCAATCACTATGGCGAAACACCCTGCCTCTTGCAGCAAATGTGCATCGTGTATGAGTTTCTGTGCTTCCTCTTCTTCACGGGCACGAACTACGTAGGTTCCGAACTTATAAATAGATTGAGGTGTTAATCCCAAGTGCCCCATCACCGGAACTCCAGCTGATAGAATACGCTTTACCGATTCTACAACCTCCTCCCCGCCTTCGAGTTTAATGGCATGTGCACCGGTTTCTTTCATTACACGGATAGCCGATGTAAGCGCTTCCTTCGAAGTCCCTTGGTACGAACCAAACGGAAGATCAACTACAACAAGAGCGCGATCGGTTCCGCGTATCACAGACGAAGCATGGTAAATCATCTGGTCGAGGGTTATGGGCAATGTAGTTTCGTGCCCTGCCATAACATTCGATGCCGAATCGCCAACTAGAATTACGTCTACTCCGGCGGCATCCACCAAACGAGCCATCGAAAAATCGTAAGCCGTTAGCATGGCGATTTTTTCTCTGCGCGACTTCATGTCTTGCAGCGTGCGGGTAGTAACGCGTTTTACTTCTTTTTGTATTGACATTTCTTATCCGATGAACGGCAATATTAGTAATTTCTTGAGTTGACACGAAATTCATAAGTTTGCGCTATGAAATTGCGTGCTTTAATTTTGGGATGTTTCGTTTTGTCGATGTTGATTTCATCGTGCGAAAACGAAGTGGATGTAAATGCCGATTGGAAAGATGTGCCGGTTGTGTTCGGCTTGCTTGACCCCGATTCGTTAACGCAGTATATCCGTGTTAGTCGCGTTTTTCTGGGCGAAGGTGATGCATTGCAATACGCGCAAATTCCCGATTCGCTGTATTACAATCCCGAAGATATTGAGGTAAAAGTGACCGAAACCTTGAACGGCAATGTTACCCGCACCTGGATTTTGGACGATACAAGCGGAATTGCAAAAGATACCAACGGCATTTTTGCCGCACCCGAACAGGTGGTGTATTATTTCAAGGTGAATCAATCTCAAAAGTTGAATATTAATGCCGAATATTCGTTAACGATTACCAATGCGAGAACCGGAAATGTATTGAAGGGAAAAACGTTGATTGTACAGAAAGTATCACTACAAACTCCTTCAAACTTTGCACAACAGGTAAATATTATTCCGCGACAAAGCTCATTTGTTAAATGGACGAGCAGTATTAACGGAAAAATTTACGAGGTGATTTTGAACTTTATTTACCGCGAAGAAATCCCCGGAAGCACGGAACGTATTCGTAAGGTTGTACCAATAAATTTTGGACGCACGTTCTCGGCCGACAATGAAGGCGGTGAAGAACTGGTTCGCGAAATAGACCCACTCAGCGTCTACCAAGTGCTTGCGGCTTCAATTCCTGCATCAACCCCCGATAACCAGCGCATCCGTTACGCCGATAGTCTCGAATACATTATCAACGTTGGCGACGAAGATTTATTTACGTATCTCAATGTGAATCAACCTTCCAACACCGTTGCGCAGGAACGTCCGCAATTTAACAACGTAGAGAACGGCTTAGGGCTTTTTGCCAGCCGCACTACATTTAATCGGAAAATCATTTTGGGGCAGGCTACAACAGACTCATTGAAGAATAATCCGCTGACAGAAGAACTCAACTTCCAGTAAGTTGCTGACGTATTGTCACCGCAATAGCAGAAAAATATTTGTTTGGCAATGAAATTCTGACAAAAAAGTCAGATTTATTCAGTGGCACCATCATTGAAAAGTCGGTTGAAACGATACATTTAACGAAAAATCATCATGGGAAAAATCATAGGCATTGACCTTGGAACCACCAACTCCTGCGTTGCCGTAATGGAAGGGAACGAGCCGGTTGTAATTCCAAACAGCGAAGGAAAACGCACCACTCCTTCAATCGTAGCATTCTTAGACAAGGGCGAACGCAAAGTGGGCGATCCTGCAAAACGTCAGGCTATCACCAATCCAACAAAAACAATCTTCTCAATTAAGCGCTTCATGGGTAACTCGTTCAGTGAGGTTACCACGGAGACCGGTCGCGTACCCTATAAAGTGGTTAAAGGCGATAATAATACGCCACGCGTTGAAATCGACGACCGCAAATACACACCACAAGAAATTTCGGCGATGATTCTTCAGAAAATGAAGCAAACCGCGCAGGATTACCTGGGACAGGACATTACCGAAGCCGTAATTACTGTACCTGCTTATTTCAACGATGCACAACGCCAGGCAACCAAAGAAGCCGGCGAGATTGCAGGATTGAAGGTAATGCGCATCATCAACGAACCAACAGCAGCCGCATTGGCCTATGGGCTCGACAAGAAAAACGCCGACATGAAAATTGTGGTGTTCGACTGCGGTGGTGGAACACACGACGTTTCAGTCTTGGAATTGGGCGATGGAGTATTTGAAGTAAAATCGACCGATGGCGATACACCCCTGGGCGGCGCCGACTCCGACCAAAAAATAATCGACTGGCTTGCCGACGAATTCGCGCAAAACGAAGGCGATGGCTTAGACTTGCGTAAAGATGCCATGGCATTGCAGCGCTTAAAAGAGGCCGCCGAAAAAGCAAAAATCGAATTATCGAGTACAAGTTCGAGCGAGATTAACCTACCTTACATCACAGCTACTGCTACCGGGCCTAAGCACCTTGTGCGCAGCTTAACCCGCGCTAAGTTCGAACAATTGGTCGATGACCTTATCCGTCGTACCATTGAACCATGCAAGTCGGCCTTGAAAAATGCCGGATACAGCACCAGCGAAATCGACGAGGTAATTCTTGTTGGTGGATCAACCCGTATTCCTGCCATTCAGGCTGCCGTGGAGAAATTCTTCGGAAAAGCGCCGAACAGAGGTGTTAATCCCGATGAGGTTGTTGCCATTGGCGCAGCAATTCAGGGCGGAGTGCTAACCGGTGAAGTAAAAGAGGTGTTGCTCCTCGATGTTACGCCGCTTTCTTTAGGAATTGAAACCATGGGGGGTGTAATGACCCGCCTCATCGAATCGAATACGACGATTCCAACTAAAAAGTCGGAGGTGTTTTCTACAGCAAGCGACAACCAGCCTTCTGTTGAAATACACATCTTGCAGGGCGAACGCCCCATGGCAGGACAAAATCGTACAATCGGACGATTCCACCTCGATGGACTTCCACCGGCACCCCGCGGAGTACCACAAATTGAGGTAACCTTCGATATCGATGTAAACGGAATCCTGAATGTAGCAGCGAAAGACAAAGCTACCGGGAAAGAGCAGAAAATTCGCATCGAAGCATCATCGGGCTTGAGCGATGATGAAATCAAGCGCATGAAAAATGAAGCCGAGGCCAACGCCGAAGCCGATAAAAAAGCGAAGGAAGAAGTTGAGAAATTGAATCAGGCCGATTCAATGATTTTCCAGTCTGAAAAGCAATTGAAGGAGTTTGGCGATAAGATTCCGTCCGATAAAAAGTCGGCTATTGAAGCTGCATTAACCGAGTTGAAAGCAGCACATCAAAGTCGCGATCTCAACCAAATTGAGGCTGCACTTACTTCGATTAATGCCGCTTGGTCTGTTGCGTCGGAAGACATGTACAAAGCATCGCAAGAAGCCGGTCCGCAAGGGGCAAGTGGAACCGAAGGCGCAAGTGCCGGCGGTCCTGAAGTTACCGATGTAGATTTTGAAGAGGTGAAAGACGAAAAGTAAACAATTAGCTTTGTTGAAAAATGAAAATGCCGGCAGCAAAAACTGACCGGCATTTTCGTTCAATACAACCTCAACATATCATTTTGGAACATCGGCGAGAATTTCCTTACCTGCATGTTCAATTAAAATCTTTTGAAGAAAAGGCAACTGCATGGGTTTACTGATAAAACCATTTACTAACGGATGCGCAACCGCCATTTTAGAATCATTTGGATTTTCTGAGGCCGTGAGCATAAAAACTTTGCAACGAAAACGCATCCATTGACAAAGTTCATTGCATGCATCTAAAAACTCCCAGCCATTGATTATGGGCATTGAGATATCCAAAAAAATTAGATCAGGAATCCGTTTAAGCTTGGGGAACTTCTGCAGCTCCTTTAATGCATCGCCCGCAAACAAGAACGAATCTACCTGAATACTTCGAAAATTATCTTCAAGAAGGTAGCTATTGTAAACATTGTTCATCGGATCGTCGTCGATAAGCCAAATTTGTTTTTTAGACTCCATGATGTTGGTTTTGATTCTCAAACCTAAAGAATAGGATTTGAATCAAAAACCCTTTAAAAAGCAATTGCTTACACCTATAAACCAACACCTGATTTTTGAATTATTCATCACAATTTCAAAATCTTAGATGCAACTATGTTTCCTTACACCAGAATCACATGCATCGAATAGCAGGTATCTAATTACCTCACAACCTCGCTCAATGCAATCATATACATCCGGAGAACATCATCTGAATTCAACGTCTCCGATACGGTGGTTACATCGGTATTTTGAATTAAACCACGTATTCCATAGGTTTCTTCAAAGGTATGAGAACGCAGATCTTTAAAATCAAGCAATTCAATCGTTTTAGAAACAAATTCCCTTTTCCCTTTTTCATACACTTTAAGGCGCAATGTTAGCTTCGGCTTTACTTTTGAAAATTTGTTATTGGCCAACGTAATTTTTGCGCCCCCGCTTGCGGCAATGTGGCAGTTTATATCAATAAAATACGTGTTGTCGCCAGCTTCTTTTTCGGCTTTTTTATACGTATTTGCGGGCAGATACATTAAATGTTGCGGCAAAGCTCCTGTAATTAGGCCATCATCTGGCTTGATACTACTAACGGTGGCATTCAAAAATTCACTCAACATCTTTTCACTCACCAGCATCAGGGTGTCAGAAAGCTCCTTGGGCATATCTTCAACCGTGGCCAAATTCAAAATCTTTTTGTCTTTGTTCTGCGATTTCATCTGAGTAACCAGCTCATCGTCAATCCTGAAAGCAAAATTGTAAATAATGCCGGTTTGTGCATTTGCAAACAACACAATTAAAATAAATAAGGGCAGAAACAGGTTTTTCATGTTGAGTAGTTTAGCAAGCAATATACAGGAATTAACAGATTCTACAACCTCCTTACCTTTGCACCTATGAGTAAGCTCGAAATACTGGCATCTGCTTCAGCACTGACCGGAGTGTACCTCACTTCCCGAAAATCCAGCGCCGGTTGGACGATTGGAGCCTTGGGGTCGGTATTGTACGCTCTCTTATTTTTTCAAGGGAAATTATATGCCGAAAGCGTGCTTCAGCTTATTTACGCAGCACTTGGAATTCGTGGCTGGTTTTTATGGAAGAACGATGATGCAGATTCAGCGGCACCCCCCATTAAAAATTTAAACGCACGAAGTTTTATGTTGGGCTTACTGAGCACAGCTCTTTTAACGCTGGCAATCGGGTGGGCGCTCTCTAACTACTCCGACTCGGATGTGCCCTGGATCGACGCCTTATTGACCGCTTCGGGCTTAATCGTTACCGTGTGGATGATGCAGCGCTATCTCGAAAACTGGCTGTTTTGGATTGGCATTGATATCGCCTCGGCTGTTTTGTACTTTAGCAGAAGCATGCCGATTGCAGCCTTGGTCTACTTGGTTTTTACCGCCTTGGCTGTTTACGGCTATGTGCAATGGAAAAACAACATAACCCGTGATTAAAATCGCCGTTACCGGCCCCGAAAGCACAGGCAAGAGCAGCATTTGCGAAGCCTATGGCAAAAAATACAAGGCCACGATAGTCCCCGAATTTGCAAGACTTTGGCTCGAAAGCAAGCCCAATTACCGCTACACG
>JBKCFX010000333.1:0-3617 GCA_046303595.1 Bacteroidia bacterium | reverse complement strand
CTTCTTCATGTCGCCGTAACGAATATCGCAGGCGTTCCAGCGTTCCTCAAAAAATGCAAGCGTTTCGGCACTGCTAACCAATTGCATCAGCTGAAACAAATTTGAAATCGCTTCAGGTTTCGCTTGGCCGGGTTCTGTTGGGCCGCTATCGGTTACGGCGCGCATTACTTTTTTACGAATTATTTCGGGCGAATCGGCGAGGAATATCGCATTGCCTTCGCCTTCGCTTTTGCCCATTTTCCCGCTTCCATCGAGGCCAGGAACTTTTACAAGCTGGTTTCCGAAATTGTAGGCGTATGGCTCCGGAAAGACCTCCGTTTCATAAAGATGGTTGAAACGATTGGCAAAATTCCGCGCCATTTCGAGGTGCTGTTCCTGGTCTTTTCCAACAGGAACTTTGGAGGCTTTGTGGATGATGATATCGGCGGCCATCAAAACCGGATAGGTTAAAAGTCCGGCATTGATGTTATCGGGATGTTTTCGAATTTTTTCCTTGAACGATGTGCAGCGTTCCAGCTCGCCAACATAGGCCACCATGTTCATGAGCAGGTACAATTCAGAAATCTCGGGAACATGGCTTTGAATGTACAAGGTGCAGGCTTCGGGATCGAGTCCGGCTGCCAAGTATTCGACCAATACGTTGCGCACGCTTTGTTTAAACTGATCGGCTTTGGGGTGCGTGGTTAAGGCATGCAAATCGGCGATAAAAAAATAACAGCGGTGCTCGTGCTGCATTTTGATGAAGTTGCGGATAGCGCCGAAGTAATTGCCCAAATGCAGGTTTCCGGTACTGCGAATTCCGCTTACAACTGTTTCCATGGCGCAAACTTAACAAATATTCGGGTGGACTATTGCTGCAAAAAGTCGAGCACTACACGGCTGAATGCTTCGGGTTGTTCGGCATGCAACCAGTGCCCGGCGTTTGGAATGGTTGCGAATGTTGCATTGCTGAATTGCTGTGCAATTTCGGCTTGGTCTTCGTCGCTGATGTAGTTTGATTTAGATCCACGAACAAACAATGCAGGCAAGTGAACCTGTTCATCGGGCAATGCTTTTCCAACTTCCGAAATCTGCGCACTGATGGCGTCCAGGTTAAATCTCCACGAAAATGTGCCTGCATCGTTGCGGTATAAATTTTTTAGCAAAAACTGCCGGGTGCCGAAATCGGGAATTCCTTTGGCGAGCTCAACATCGGCCGAATTGCGATCTTTCAATTCGGTTAATGGCAATGCTTTCAATGCGGCAATAATCTCGCCGTGATGCGGTGCATAGGCGCGCGGAGCGATGTCGGCAACGATGAGTTTTGAAATGCGCTGCGGATGCTGTTGGGCAAAGAACATGGCTGTTTTCCCACCCATTGAATGTCCGAGAAGATTTACCGATGCGAGGTTTAGGGCATCGAGTGTTTCGGCGAGATCTTCGGCCATCAGTTCGTACGAAAACGCATCTTCGTGTGGCGATTGTCCATGGTTCCGTTGATCAATCGCAATAACTTGATAGTGATTCGACCAGGCCCTGGCAAGCGTTGTCCAGTTGTCGCTCTGACCGAACAATCCATGCAAAATTACCAGTGGTGAGCCTTCGCCGTAAATTCGGTTAAAGAGAATCATTGATTTGCGCGAGATACAATTGAATGGTTTTTTCTAAGCCGAGGTACAATGCTTCGCTGATGAGTGCATGTCCGATTGAAACTTCGAGCAAATGTGGAATATTTTGAGCGAAATAGCGCAGGTTTCGGCTATTCAAATCGTGTCCGGCATTTAACCCAAGTCCAAGCTTATGCGCTTCATGAGCGGCATTGCGGTAAGGATCAATGGCTTTTTCCGGATTTAGCTCATACCCTTGGGCATAGGCCTCGGTATACAGTTCTATACGGTCTGATCCGGTACGTGCCGCCGCTTCGTATAACGAAACATCCGTACCCATAAAAACGGAGGAGCGAATCCCGGCAGACTTCAATCGACCAACGATTTCGGTTAAAAATGTTTCATGCTTGTTTGTGTCCCAGCCGGCATTGGACGTAAGCGCATCGGGTGCATCGGGAACCAGGGTAACCTGATGTGGCTTAACCGAAAGCACCAGTTCCATGAATTCTTCCGTTGGATACCCTTCAACATTCAGTTCGGTTTTAACGCATTTTTTTAGGTTGCGCACATCATCGAATGTAATGTGTCGGGCATCGGGTCGTGGATGCACGGTGATGCCTTGCGCACCAAATTGTTCAGCTTTCTGCGCTGCTTCGAGTAAATCGGGCAAATTGCCACCACGGGCATTGCGAATGAGCGCAATTTTATTGATGTTAACGCTTAGTTGTGTCATAAACCTGTGCAAAAGTAAAGATTGATTGTTAGTAAAGTACCTTGTGCCGAATAACTCTTTTAGTAGGTTTGCATTGTTAGAAGAAACAAAGCGATAGAATCTGCGTTACACTGCATAAGCAATTCACAAAACATGCTGGCCGAAGAACTAATATCCGACACCATACCGCCACTGAAGCCGAGCGATTCGGGTATAAAAGCCCTGCATTGGATGGACGAGTTCAGGGTTTCGCATTTACCGATTGTACACCAAGGCGAATTGTTGGGTTTAATTTCAGACGGCGATATTCTGGATTTGAATACTCCGGAAGAAGAATTGGGCAAGCATCAACTTTCATTAATCCGCCCGTTTGTATACAAGCACCAGCATGTATATGATGTAATGAAGTTGATTAAGCGGTTTAGCATCACACTGGTTCCGGTTTTGGATGAAGAGAGCAAATACATTGGAAATATTGCTTTACGCGATTGCGTTGCGCATTTTGCCGGATCACTCGCTGTTGACAATCCGGGCGGCGTAATTGTGCTCGAATTGAATCAAAACGACTACAGTTTAAGTCAGATTGCCCGTATCGTGGAGGAAAACGACACAAAGATTCTGAGTTTAAGCTTAAATAGTGCTCCCGACTCAATGTTAGTTGAGTTAACGCTGAAACTTAATCGTGAGGATATTCGCAGTATTCTTGCTTCATTCAAACGCTTTAATATTCAGGTAAAACTCTCGTTCCAGCAAAATGAATTTTCGGATGATTTGCAGAATCGTTTCGACCAGTTTATGAACTTCATAAATATGTAGTTCTGTAGTTTGTGTTCCGAAAGGAATTACTTTCGCGAAGCTAATCAGATTAAAATGCGAATAGCGGTTTTTGGTCGTACGTTTAGTGAACACAGAAGTGAGGTTGTTTCTCAACTCTACAGCGGCTTGATTAATCATGGTCACCATCTAATCATTCACGATTCTTTTTTAGCGAAAACCCAGCTGCTACTGCCCAAGGGAACATCTGCTGAAACGTTCGGTGGATTACGACCACTAACCCGTTGCGATTTAATGATTAGCATTGGTGGCGATGGCACTTTGCTGGAAGCAGTTACACACGTGCGTAACACGGGCACGCCCCTTTTGGGAATCAACACAGGTCGATTAGGGTTTTTAACGGCTTTTTCTGCCAAAGAAATTGGTGCAGCACACAAGTTGATTAACTCGAACACCATGTTCACCGAAAAAAGAACATTGCTGGAACTGGAGACGGAGCCCAATCCGTTTATAGAGTTTCCGTATGCTTTGAATGAGATTACTCT
>JBKCFX010000332.1:0-1977 GCA_046303595.1 Bacteroidia bacterium | reverse complement strand
TCCAACACTCACTTGGGCCGACATTGGCGCCATTGGCTGGCTGGTAGATGGTGCAGCGATAATGAACCAAGTGGCGCTCATCAATACTTCGTATGGACCATACTCTCGTGCTATGATTCGCATTTGCAAGGAAGAGAGTTTTCACCAGCGTCAGGGCTACGAAATTATGCTCACGCTCATGAACGGAACGCAAGCGCAGAAAGACATGGCGCAAGATGCGCTCAACCGCTGGTGGTGGCCCTCTTTGATGATGTTTGGTCCACGTGATGACGAATCGCCCAACTCCGAACAGTCGATGCGCTGGAAACTAAAACGCAAAACAAACGACGAACTCCGTCAGGCCTTTGTTGATCAAACCGTTCCACAAGCCGAACTTATAGGATTAACTATTCCTGATAAAGACTTAAAATGGAATGAATCGCGCGGGCATTATGACTTCGGCGAGATTGACTGGAATGAATTCTGGCAAGTGGTGAATGGTCATGGGCCATGCAACAAACAGCGCCTCGATGCACGCCGCAAAGCCCACGAGGAAGGCGCTTGGGTGCGCGATGCAGCATCGGCGTTTGCAGCGAAGCAACAAGGAATTCAACACAAAATTGCAGTTTAAAAGTTATGGATCAGAATAAATTCCATCGTTGGTTTGTTATTATTTTTTTCGCGTATTTCGCTGCATTGAGCAGTAATTCTTTTGCCCAGATGTGCGGAACTGATCTCGTTCACAATCGGGTGATGCAGAATGAAGCGTATAACAATCGTTACAATCAATTACAAGAGTCGATTTATCGCGCTAGTATTGATCTTTTGAATTCAGGCGGGTTTCGCTCCGGTTTCAATTGTAATTCGGATGTGAAAACTATTCCGGTTGTAGTGCACGTAATGCATTTAGGAGAACCTGAGGGAACCGGCAGCAATATTTCAGATGAGCAAATTTACCAAGGGATATTGGGAGCGAACACTTATTTTAGAAACTTAGACGGACAGAATATTCTTGATACCGAAATTCAAATCGAGCTCGCAAAACGCGACCCGCTAGGCAACCCTACAAATGGTATCATAAGGGTTGATGCATCTGGAGTTCCTAATTATGCGGAACTCGGAGTTTCTATTGATGAAGCAAGTTGCGCTGGGGGGCCATTAGATACAGAAATAAAGGAATTAAGCTTTTGGCCGGTTTCCGATTATTACAATATTTGGGTTGTGCATGATGGTTGCCAAAATTTTGCAGGATTTGCCAATTACCCTTTTGGCGGTTGGTATGATGGTACAGTGATTTTGGCAGAATACATGAATTTCGGAAACATTGTCCTTGCGCATGAGCTCGGCCATGGTCTAAATCTTAAACATACTTTTGAAGGTGATGAATTAGATTGTCCTTTGAACACAGATTGTTTATTGGATGGTGACAATGTATGCGATACTCCCCCACATCGTGTCGATGATTGTGGAGATGTTAATTTTTGTACAGATCAAGGAGATTGGACTTATTCCAGGAATAACATCATGTCGTACTGCTTTTATGTACCCAATTTATTCACACAGGGGCAAAAAGAACGTATGCAATTCACATTGCAACAGCAGATTAGAAATCCACTACTTTTCTCAGAAGCCTTAATTCCAGTTGCAGCACCTCTTGAACTCGGTTTATTATCCATTGATTCACCTGTAAACCTAGTTTGTTCTTCGACGACGGATGTTCAATTATCTGTAAAAAACTATGGAAACGCACCAATACAGAATTGTGTTTTCGAAATATTTATAGATGGAGTGTCTACCGGATATTATCCAACTTCATCTTCAATTGCTCCCAATGAAACCACGAACATTATATTGGCTAATTGTCCCGTAAGTCCCGGAGTTCAGCTACTGAGCGTTTCTTTGGTATCTATAAATAATCAGCCACAAGATGCTTATGCCGGAAACAATACACTATGCAAGGAAATTGAATTCTCCCAACTCAATAATTTGCCGTTTTGC
>JBKCFX010000331.1:0-1482 GCA_046303595.1 Bacteroidia bacterium | reverse complement strand
TTCGGAATAATCGGATTCTTATACGTTATTGCACCTACAACGGCAAGCAGCATGGTAAAAGCCGTTATTCCCCAATACATGAAACGAATCTTTTTACGCTTCGGCGCGCTCCACGATTTCCCAAGTGTGAGCAGGCTCTGGAAGAAGTAATAATCGATCAGGAAAAAAATTGCGAAAACACTTAGACAACGAATTGCAAACATGAAAAGGAAAGCGAAACTGTCAGTATTTTTAGTGTGGCATACAAATCGACCACAAAGGTATAAAAGCAAACAGCCCCGAACATGAATGGTTTAGAAAATCGTGCTGAAATTCGCTCAGAGGCAGAAGAAAAACGAGCTGCTGAGGGGCGCATTGAATTGCGGCGGCTCAGCTCGAGTGCCATATTAGCAGGGATTTTTCTGACATTGATCTGGGTTGTGTATTTCTACGATCGCTTTTTCGATTTGCATCTTGCACAATACGGACTGCATCCGCGGCATATCGACGGATTGATTGGCATTTTCGCAGCACCATTTATCCACGGCGACCTGAACCACCTGGCTTCGAACAGCCTGCCTGCATTTTTGCTTATGGCCGGGATCATCTATTTCTATCGGGGGATTTCCTATCAGGTTTTGCTCATCATTTGGATTGCCACGGGCATGTCGGTATGGTTGTTCGGACGCGCAAATTTTCACATCGGGGCGAGTGGGATGGTTTACGGCATGGCTTCATTCATGGCCATTAGCGGCATGCTTCGCGGCGATAACCGCTTGCTGGCGGTTTCGTTTTTAACGATTTTTCTTTACGGCGGGATGGTCTGGGGCGTACTTCCCTTATTTCGGCACATCTCATGGGAGTCGCATTTGTGCGGCGCCATCACCGGCATTGTGTGCGCTGTTGCTTACCGCGGGCAAGGGCCTCCGAAACCCATTTACCTAACACCCGATGAGGAAGAAGAACCCGAGCCTGAGCCGAGGGCTATAAGCGTTACACACAATTCGGCACATACCGAAGCGGGAATTGTGCATCATACAGGCAATGCGCCGGTGCGGATTATTTACATTGTTGTTCCGCCGAAAAAAGAAGAAATATCGGGTGAAAATGGGAAAAGTGCGGAATAGAATATTCGAGAAAACGAATTAATACGTATAACTCTAATTTTCAAATTATTCCATTGAATTAATCCCGAGATCCAAGAACAACTTGATGCTGTTGATGAGCAAAATTCATTACCTTCGAATTCAATTTTGGTATGATTGTTCAGCAAAAGACAGTAATACATTTTTTGAAGGATTTCAAATCGTGTTTGAAAAATGAATTTGGCAATCGTTTTTCACGTTTGATATTGTTTGGATCGTATGCAAAAAATCAAGCGAGACCTGATTCGGATGTCGATTTACTTCTTGTTCTGAAAAACCATGATTCTGAAAAGGATGACTATCTAAAAGTGTTGCAGCTAATTTCAGATTTTCTGCTGGAAACAGGTATTTTCGTTAG
>JBKCFX010000330.1:0-5192 GCA_046303595.1 Bacteroidia bacterium | reverse complement strand
CAATAATGAGAGCGATGCGTTTAAAGTGATTAAAACTACAAATTTCAAAGAATCGTTTTCGCCGCTGTTTTTCGATTTCGACGACAAAACACTTTTTGTTTCTTCAAACTTGGGGCGCGATAAAAATGCAATCATCGCATATGATCCTGAAACCGATAAAGAATTGCGCATGATCTACGAGCATCCTGAAGTAGATGTATCTTCACTCTTGCGCAGCCGCAAACGTAAAGTTATCACAGCAGTTTCATACGAAACCGACAAAAGCCATTACCATTTTCTGGATGCGGAGCGCGAAGCACTTCAGAAAAAATTTGACGCCCGTTTCCCCGGATACGAAGTATCGCTTGCCGGACAAAACAAGGCCGAGGATAAAATGCTGCTGTATGTAGGAAGCGACCGCAGTTACGGTTCTTACTGGTTCTACGACAAACAGAGCGATACATTCAGCAAGTTGGCAGAAATGGCGCCTTGGTTAGATGAGAGCAAACTCTGTGAAATGAAGCCTATCCGCTACACGGCGCGCGATGGAATGGAAATTCAAGGGTATTTAACCTTTCCGAAAGGGGCTGATGCGAAAAATCTTCCTGTTATTGTTAACCCGCATGGCGGTCCTTGGGCGCGCGACAGCTGGGGCTTCAATCCCGAAGTGCAGTTTTTAGCCAACCGTGGCTATGCCGTTTTACAGATGAACTTCCGCGGTTCGGTTGGATATGGCCGTAAATTCTGGGAATCGTCGTTTAAGCAATGGGGCAAAACCATGCAGGACGACATTACCGATGGCGTGAATTGGCTCATCAAACAAGGCATTGCCGATCCGAAACGCGTTGCCATTTACGGCGCATCGTATGGCGGATATGCAACACTTGCCGGCGTTGCGTTTACGCCCGATTTGTATGCATGCGCCGTTGATTACGTGGGTGTTTCGAATTTATTCACGTTCATGAGTACCATTCCGCCGTATTGGAAACCCTACCTCGAAATGATGTACGAAATGGTGGGCGATCCTGAAAAAGACAAAGACCTGATGACCGCTGCTTCGCCGGTGTTTCATGTCGACAAAATCAAATGTCCTTTGTTTATCGTGCAAGGCGCCAACGACCCACGCGTAGCAAAAGCCGAATCGGACCAAATGGTCGAAGCCTTAAAAAAACGCGGCATCGACGTTCCATATTTGGTGAAAGACAACGAAGGCCATGGTTTTGGGAATGAAGAAAACCGCATGGAATTGTATCGGAAAATGGAAGAATTTTTCGCACAATACCTCGGAGGAAAAAAGGAGTAAGCATAAAATCGCCTTGCGCCACTGAATGAAGAAAGTGCTGATTATAACCTATTACTGGCCCCCATCGGGCGGTGCAGGAGTTCAGCGCTGGTTGAAGTTTGTAAAATACCTTCCTGAATTTGGCATCGAACCCATTGTGCTTACTGTAGATTCGGAGCAAGCTGCATACCCCGTTCGCGATGCTTCGCTGGAGAACGATGTTTCGGAAAATGTGAAGGTTTTTCGAACTCCTTGCACCGACTACTTCAAGTTTTACCGAATATTCAGCGGTAAAAAGGAATTGCCAACGGGCGGCATCAGTTCGGATGGGAAATCGTCGCTGAAACAGAAAATCATGGGCTTTGTGCGCGGCAATTTGCTAATTCCCGACCCGCGCCGTGGCTGGAATTCCTACGCATACCAAAAAGCAGTGGAGCTCATCCGCGAGCAGGGTATCGATACGGTTGTAACGACCAGTCCGCCCCACTCTACCCAACTCATCGGATTAAAGCTAAAGAAAAACTTGGGCATCCGCTGGATTGCCGATTTGCGCGATCCCTGGACGGATATTTACTACTACAAACAGTTCTACCACACGGCAATTGCGAAAGCCATCGACAAAGCATACGAACGAAAAGTAGTCGAGAACGCAGATGCACTTGTTACCGTGAGTGCCGATTTAGCCCGCATTTACAGTGGAAAAACCACCACGCAGGTTCAGAACAAAATCCACGTGATTCCGAATGGATTCGACGAAAGCGATTTTCCGCGGGAATTATACACACAAGAGGATGAGCCGGTAATTGCCTATACCGGAACGTTATCGGACGAATACGATATCAGCGGATTCATCCAGGCCATGAAACACAATGCTTCCGGCTTGGCTTTGCGCTTCGTGGGAAAGGTCTCTCCTGCTCAACAGCACTTGCTAGAAGATTTGCCTATAAAACCCGAATACATTGCGCACGTTCCGCACCAAGCTTCCATTCAACACTTAATGAAAGCCCGCATTTTGTTGCTGGTTATTCCGAAAGTAGCCAATAACCGCGGCATTTTAACGGGTAAATTCTTCGAGTATCTGGCATCAGGGAAACCCATTCTGGCCATTGGTCCAACCGATGGTGATTTAGCAGATATAATCCGCTCTATATACTGCGGAGCCATTTTCGATTATTCAGATTGGGAAGGAATCGAAGCGTTTGTTCGACAAAACGCAGATAAAGGCAAGAATTTAAAACCACGCATTGGATCAGAAATGTACTCGCGCAGAAGTCTTACAAAAATGCTCGCCTATGTTCTAAATGTTTTGGAGGAGCGATGAAGAGAATTACGATTTCGGAATCTGAATAATTAAACAAAACTTTCACCCGCCAGGGATTGCAGGGAAAAGCCCGGAGACTCGAGTGCGTAGTTTTGTGTGATGCAATTCGGGTCGAGGACTTGAACCGGAAAGCCCGCCCGTGGCGGCCAAACCAAATTTAACTATCAAACAATTGCAGCGTTTTTGAAGTTGGTTTTTTAGGGGGCCGCCACTCCTCCTCCCCGGAGACAAGTTACAACACAAGCCCTGTACTAGTCGTTTCAAAATCGTGAAACGGATAATTTTTATGAACACGCCTGTTCGTATCTGCGTTCAAAAAAGGGGCTTTGAATGTGAATAGCTTTTTCGGAATTTTAAGCAGGGCGGGGACACGTGTTTCCCCCTACAATTGTGCTTATGTATCTTTGTATCTTCTCGGCACCGGCTTATCGTTTCAGCAAATACACAATGCGAATTCCAGACCAAGTCATTTTTCGTAAGCCGAAAAAACAAGTAACTTGCGCACACCTCAACAAACTCTGAACAAACGCTACTTTTTCATTATCGGATTATTTTGCGCATTAAATGCCGCTGCTCAACTGCCCAATACAACGTGTGCCAATGCTTATCAAATCTGTTTCGATGATCCGGTTGGATACCCCGCAACCATTAACGCCGGCGCAGCAGAAACCGGTCCAGAATACGGCTGCCTAAATTCGCGCCCAAATCCGGCCTGGTTTTATTTCCAGGTGAGCACGCCGGGCGCTCATCAATTGTTTATAACCAATACCCAAAACCGCGACCTCGATTTCATCATCTATGGTCCTTTCTCGGCCGACGATCCCTGGTGCGATTCGCTTACAGCCTTAAATACTGCAGATTGCAGTTATGCCGGTGGCGCAACCGAAACGGCAAATTTCACATCAACCACCGTAGGCGATGTTTACGTTTTATTGATTACCAACTTCTCGAACCAGCCAACGAATGTAAGTGTGGTTCAGAATGCCGGCACTGGAGCATTCGATTGCAATTTCGTTGCACCTTGTGTTATTAGCCAGATTCTGGCAACGCCAGGCACTTGCGATACCTTAACCAATACGTATCAGGTTAGTGGCCAGGTATGGAGCTTTAACACCCCGCAAAGTGGAACATTGACTGTAGGTGTGAACGGACAAATACAACAATTTAATGCCCCGTTTAACAATCCGGTTCTATTCACATTTCCCAATTTACCCTCAACGGGCACGACAAATACCATATCGGCCTCATTTTCTGCAGCAACAACCTGTACCGGAACGGGAACGTACACTTCTCCCGCAAGTTGCATTCCTTGTCAGGCTACCGTTAGCAGCAACAGTCCGGTTTGCCAGGGCGATACGATTGAAATCATTACCAATTTCGATGGCGAAGCAACCTTTCAATGGGTAGGACCTAATTTCTTTACATCAGCACAAAAAAATCCAATGCGCATTGCCAGCTCCGACTCGGCTTCGGGTGAATACACCGTACTCATTACGGGTCCAAATTGCATCTCGGAACGTTCTGTGTTAGTAGATGTAATCCAGTCTCCTCCTGCACAGGCCATTCCGCTCCAAAACGAATTGTGCGAAGGCGAGATTTTATTCTTAAGCGCAGTCGATTATCCGGGTGCGATATTTCAATGGAGCGGACCGAACAACTTTGAGGCAACAACCCGAAATGCACAGGTTAACAATACCACACCTTCGGCAAGCGGCAATTACATCGTTTCGTTTACCGTAAATGGCTGCATTGGCGCACCCGATACCATTGATGCGCAGATATTTCCCGCACCTCAAGTTGAGTTGGTCATTCCTCAAATTATCAATCCACAGGGAGGCGGCAGTATTTTTTATGTTAGCGGAACCCCCGGTAATGTGTACCAGTGGAATTTCATCGGAAATACTACACTCATTAGCAATGTAACGTTTAGCGCGGCAGGCGATACCGCATACATTACGTGGGATGGCGGCGAAGGAACTGTAGGAGCACAGGTAATAGCCACCGACAGCAATGGCTGTATTTCTGATCCGGCACAGGCGCTCTGCCAAGTTGTAATTCCATTGGGCACAAGCATTACAAAAGAAAATACGCCTGTAATTTCCCCTAATCCGGCCGATGAATTTACCCAAATACAATATTTTTCGCCGGGTCGATTCGTGTTATATGACCTTACCGGAAAACAAGTAAATCGAGGTGTAGTTGAAAGTGGAGATTTTATCCTAAGCCGAAATGGCCTTAAACCAGGGCTATACTGGATCGAACTAATCAATAAAAACGGAAACACACGCCTAAAATTGGTGTGGCGATAGGCGAGGCGAAAGCCAAATCTACCATTCAATACATATTTTCTATGGCCGCCACGAGCGGGCTTTCCGGTACAAGTCCTTCGTCTGGCTTCGTTACACTACACCAGCCTGCGGGCTTTTCCCTTCAATCCCTGGCGGGTTTTCGTTTCAATCAGTAAATACTTGGTGCAAAAGCGTATTTGGCGAATATTGTTTTTTCTCATAAAAAATAGTTAGTTTAGAAGTGCAAACCTAAACGCCTCTTGCTATGCTAAAACTCGATGTTAAACGGATACTCATTCCAACCGACTTTTCCGAAACAGCC
>JBKCFX010000329.1:0-8204 GCA_046303595.1 Bacteroidia bacterium | reverse complement strand
CATCCGATACCACAATTGCACTTACCAGCAATCCCGAACTCGTATTTGAGGGTGCAGGATCAATGTTGGCTGCACTTTACCGCGACTCGGGGTTCATCGAATTTCAGATGGTTGAACCGGTCGAACTTCCGAAGCAAGGCACTACCATATACCTCGAATTAAATTATAAAACCACGCATATTCTCAATGTGGGATTGAAGGCGAATTATACGAGTTCGGGAACTGTTAGCGCGCCTCTTGTGAGCCTTAACCCGAGCACGGAATGGAATAAAATTTACATCAATTTAACGCGGCAGGTGAGCCAACAAGTTAATGCGGCCAATTACCGCGTTTACTTTTACGCCCCTAAACCAGCAGGCTCGGGCAAGATGGAGTTGTTTATCGATAATATGAAAATTGTTTATTAGGTGAGTTATTTACGAAGAGACCGTAACCAATCATTGTTACAGGCCATCGCCGATTTTTCAAGTGCGGCAATTGCTTGGACAGCCTATTTTATATACCGGAAGATCACACTCGAACCAATTCGTTTTGGGCGGCAGGTAGAGGTTATTTTTGATGAAAATTACTTACTCGGACTTGCAATAATTCCAATAGCCTGGATTGTTTTGTTTCAGATTTCGGGAAGCTATCATGAGGTTTTTCGTAAATCGCGCATCGGAATATTTGGGAACACCCTGCTGATTACACTAATTGGCTCGCTTGTGCTCTTCTTTGCCATCTCGCTCGATGATTACATTGCATCATACAAATATTATTACACATCCTTTTCGGCATTGGCAGGAATTCATCTTACCGCATTTTTAATACAGCGCATCATTATTTCGACATGGAATGCACGAAATGTTCAGCACGGAAAGATTGTGTTTAAAACCATTCTTGTTGGCTCGGGCGACAAGGCACTGGATACTTATAAAAAAATAATGGAACAACGTATACGTTCGGGCAATCAGTTCCTTGGCTTTATTCCCGTTAACGGATCGATGAACATGGAGCTGGAACGTGAAATGAAAAACTTGGGCGCATTCAGTGATCTGGGTAAAATAATTCGCGAGCTTGATGTGGAAGAGGTTATTGTTGCACCCGAAAACAGCGAACACAGTTATCTCGGCAAAATTCTAACCCAGCTCGAAATCACGAATGTGTATATAAAAGTTATTCCCGACATTACCGATATTCTTATGGGTTCGGTAAAAATGTCGGCTATTTTCGGAGCACCGGTCATCGAAATCCGCCGCAATGTTATGCCCTTGTGGCAAAGAGCTTTGAAGCGCTTGTTTGATGTCGTAATCTCCATACTGGTGCTTGTGGTGCTTTCACCGGTATACATCATTACCGCGCTGATTGTGAAGTTCGGCTCAAAAGGCCCGGTCTTTTATAGTCACCATCGCATTGGATTGAATGGCAAGCCTTTCCTCATTTATAAATTCCGTTCGATGTACCAGGATGCCGAATCGCGTGGCCCACAACTGAGTTCAAAGAACGACAGCCGCATTACACCTTTTGGGCGGTTTATGCGCAAAACGCGGCTCGACGAAATTCCGCAATTTTACAATGTATTGGTTGGTACAATGTCGATTGTAGGTCCGCGCCCTGAGCGGCAGCATTTTATTGATCAAATTGTGATTCAGGCTCCACACTATTTAATTCTTCACAAAGTTCGACCCGGCATCACAGGTTGGGGCCAGGTAAAGTTTGGATATGCCGAAAATGTTCAGGAAATGATTGAGCGTCTGAAGTACGATATTTTGTATGTCGAAAACATGAACCTGGCACTCGATTTTAAAATAATGATTTACACTGCCCTTATCGTAATTCAAGGTCGGGGTAAGTAAAAATTCGGTGCTTGAATATTAACTGCTTTCGATTTTCTTTGCAGTTCAAATTCTAACCATGGAAAAAATTGCAGTAATCGGTGCCGGAACAATGGGGAACGGCATTGCCCATACGTTCGCTCAATTCGGATACCCTGTTTGCCTCGTAGATGTAAGCGAAGCATCCCTTCAAAAAGGTTTAGCAACGATTGGCAAAAACCTCGACCGGCAGGTTGCTAAGGCGCAAATCACCGAGGCGCAAAAGGCAGAAACACTCGCGCGCATTACGCCTAAAGCACAAATCGACGAATCGTTAGCAGAGGTTGTATTGGTTATTGAAGCAGCCTCCGAAAATTTCGAGATCAAGGCTTCCGTTTTCAAGCAGCTTGATGCGGTTTGTAATCCAAGCTGTATTCTTGCTTCCAATACATCATCCATTTCCATTACACGCATTGCAGCGGTTACAAAGCGGCCCGATAAGGTAATTGGTATGCATTTTATGAACCCGGTTCCGGTAATGAAACTAGTTGAGGTCATCAATGGATATTCAACATCTTCGACAACCAGTGAACGCGTTATGGAATTATCCAAATCGCTTTCGAAAATTCCGGTTTTAGTGAATGACTATCCGGGATTCGTGGCCAATAAAATCCTTATGCCCATGATCAATGAGGCCATCATAACCTTGAATGAAGGCGTTGCGGGCGTTGCAGAGATTGACACGGTGATGAAACTCGGCATGGCGCATCCAATGGGGCCACTTCAGTTAGCAGACTTTATTGGCCTCGATATCTGCCTTTCGATTTTACGTGTGTTGCAGGATGGTTTCGGGAATCCGAAATATGCCCCTTCTCCGCTGTTGGTGAATATGGTTACAGCGGGCCACTTGGGTATTAAAAGCGGCATCGGATTTTATGATTATTCGGGAGGAACGAAAGAGTTGGTGGTAGCCTCGCAGTTTGCCGGTTAAGACAGTTTTCCAAGCACGAATTAAAACTCAACGAGTTGATTTAGAAGTATATTTTATAATTTCACGCTATGAAACAGTCCTTATTCTACTTATTTTTTTGCTTCAGCATTTCGGCGATTGCACAACCTTATGCGGTAGGCCATCGCAGCCTTAGTTTGCTCGATGCAGCCCGCAACCGCACTGTTACAGCCGAAGTTTATTATCCTGCTACAAGTGCGGGCGATAATGTTGCTTTTGCTTCAGGAAATTTCCCCGTTTTTACCCTTGCACACGGTTTCGTAATTCCCGGAAATACCTATCAGAATTTTGCCGACGAACTTGTTCCCGACGGCTACGTTATTGTATTGCCAACAACCGAAAGCAGTTTTTTGCCCAATCACGATGCTTTTGGTAAAGACATAGCTTTTTTAAACACCGCGTTTCGTTCGGGAGGCGTACCTTTTTTCTCACAATTTAACGGTCGTTCTGCTATTGGAGGGCATTCGATGGGCGGCGGGGCATCGGCACTAGCTGCAACGCAAACAATCGCCGACGCTTACATAGGCTTTGCTCCGGCTATAACCAATCCCTCACCCGTTCCGCAAGGGGGGCAGATCGAAATTCCGGCACTCGTATTCTCGGGCTCGGCCGATGGTGTTACACCGCCCGAAACCAATCACCAACCCATTTACGATTCGTTTGCTAGCGATTGTAAAACATTTGTCAGCATAACTTCCGGCGTACATTGTTTTTTTATCCCGTCTAGCCTATGTGATATTGGAGAATCGGGGGTTCCGGGAGGCATGACGCGCGAACTGCAACAACAAATAACATTTGATTATTTACGGCCATTTCTGAACACGTTTCTGCTCGACGATTCGGCTTCGTGGCAGCAGTTTCAACAATCCACAATAGCCGATAACCGTATAACCTTCGAGCAAACATGCAGTCTCGATTTCACCGGAAATGAATCAATCCTGTCTGCAAAAACACGTGTATTTCCCCAACCATGCAGCGATGTTTTACAACTCGAATTTTCTGAATCGGTAATGGTTTTATCGCTAAACATTTATGATATGCAGGGGCGTAAACTTTCGCACACACCGGCATTTCTTCAAAATGAGAATAGGATCTCCGTTGATATCAAACAACTTCCTGCCGGAATGTATGTGTTGGAAGCAGAAACTACCGGTGGAAACATCAGAGAGCGCATACTGAAAGTGCATCCATAATGATGGATGCAGAAGAATACTTCTCGAAGTTACGCGCACTTTATGCCAATGAGCGCGAAGAGGAGGAAAAGCAATTTGCAACTGCGCTAACAAGTTTATCGGTTCAGCAACAAGATGCAACAGGACTTTGCTGGCATCCATTGCAGGTTGTTGAAACAGGCTATGGATTTGCCGATTATCCGTTTGCCTGGGTAGAACGCACAAAAAACCGAGATTCGCCGCATAGCTTTAGTCCGGGTAAGCCGGTACGTATTTTCAGCGCTTCGCAAGGCGTGTTGGAAGCAGTTACAGGCGTGTTGGATACACTTCGTGATAATCGGGCGAAAATCGTTTTCTTTTGCGATGAACTTCCCGATATACTCGACGAAGGCCGGCTGGTAATGCAGGCACAGTTTGATGCACTGGCATACAAACGGTGTGATGAAGCACTGGAAGAGATTAAAAATGCGCGCAACTGCAGGCTCGCTCAACTTCGCGATGTTTTAATCGGAAAACAAAATGCCGATACACGCCCCAATGAGCTTTTTATTCACTCCCCAGATGCCCGACTGAACTCTTCTCAAAACCAGGCGGTACAACGTATCACCGAAACCCGCGATGTGGCTTTGGTTCATGGCCCTCCCGGAACGGGTAAATCCACAACCTTAGTCGCTGCAGCGGTACAAATCTGCAGGCAAGCAGGGAGAATATTGTTATGTGCTCCATCAAATGCTGCAGTAGATCATCTCTGCAGTTGTTTACTTGCCCAAGGCTTAAACGTTTTGCGCATTGGAAATCCGGTTCGCGTTTCGGAACAACTTGAATCAATTACAGTGGAGGGAAAGATTCGCAATTCGCCCGAATTCAGCATAATTCGTGAAGCACGCAAGCAGGCCGATGCGTACCGAAACATGGCACTTAAATATAAACGGAGTTTTGGTGCTGCCGAACGCGAGCAACGCAATTTGTTGTTGAAAGAAGCGAAATCACTGCTACGCGATGCGAATCAGCTTGAGAAAACCTTGAGCGATGCTGTTTTCCACACGGCCGATGTGGTTTGTGGGACCCTGATGGCGGCGCATTCGCATCTGCCAAAGGAGCTTGAATTGGATTTCGTTTTCATTGACGAAGCAGCACAAGCGCTTGAACCACTGTGCTGGCTTCCATTAATAAGGGCTGAGCGACTTGTTCTGGCAGGCGATCCGTTTCAGTTACCACCAACCGTAAAATCGCAAAAGGCTGCAAAAGGTGGCCTCGGCATTACCCTCATGGAAAAGGTGCTTAACCATGTTCCAACAGTGCTTCTCGATGTGCAATACCGCATGAATCCACACATCATGGCATTTCCAAACCGCTGGTTTTATGAAGAAAAACTACGCGGGCACGAAAGTACATTCGCACGCTATCCCAAAAATGGGAGTGGTTTGTTGTTTATTGATACCGCAGGTGCGGGCTACGAAGAAGAGGTTAGCGCCGAAACTCAGAGTATTTCAAATCCGGGAGAAGCCACATTTCTGCATGCACATTGGAACACTTTGTTTCCGGCCGAAACAGGCAACGACATTGCATCGATTGCACTGATATCGCCATACAATGAACAAGTACGTTTGCTCACAGATCAATTTGAAGCTGAAAGCGCAAGAAATATGAAGATTCGGATCCGAACAATCGACTCGTTTCAAGGTCAGGAATCCGATTGCGTCATCATTTCACTGGTGCGCAGCAACGAACGCAGAGAAATTGGCTTTTTACGCGATTATAGACGCATGAATGTTGCAATGACCCGCGCCCGATATCAGCTTATCATGCTCGGCGACAGTGCGACACTAACTGCAGACCCATTTTACGACGCACTTATAAATTGGTGCATACAGGAAAACATGTACCGCTCCGTATGGGAAATGTTTGTTTAAGTATCACACACGAGGATTCTATTCCAACACATTCGAAAAGATTTCATGTTTATGGATATTTACACTTTTGCACGAATTATATTTGTTGGCGAATACGATTTGAATACTTTTAACGCTCACGAAACACAATATGAGAACACGTCATTTTACAATCCTTATTCTTGGTGCAATTTTGTTCTTTTCTTGTGGAGGCGGGAAAACGAAAACACATGCCCTAAAAGACATTGAATTCACCTTTGAAGGCCCTTTGTATGAAGGATCTAATCCTGCTCAATTCGTTGTTTCGGTAGACCTGAAATCAATTTTCGGTTCGGAGTTCAAAGAAGGAATGTCGGTTGATGGTGCCATATTAAAGAAAGCCGAGATCTTTTCGGAAGACACAAGCGGTTTCTCCGGAATAAGTGCGCTCGTACTGAGTTTGGCATCCGATAATGCCGAACTGCAAATGCAGGAGCTTGCTGTAATAAATCCCATAAAACCCGATGCGAAATCGGCCGAACTGGTTCCATCTACCGAAGCCGAAGCAAGTAATTTCTTCAATGAAAAGCAGTTCTACCTTGTTCTTGATGCAACACTTGCAAAGGATATAGAACGTAATCTAAAGCTAAAAGGGAATTTCGAATTTGAATTGAGTTACTAAGTTGATTTACACTTAAGAATTCCAGTATTTTTAAACGCAAAATTTTGTTCATAATATCATGAGAAAAACACTTCTATTTTTTGCACTATTGATTTCTTCAATCAGCTTCAGTTCTTTTCATTTTTTAGACGAAGGCGGTGATCGACTGCTTGGAGTTTGGGAGCCATCAAATGGACGCGCACGGGTTAAAATTGAGAAGATTGGAACCAAATTTTATGGTAAAATAGTTTGGTTGAAAGAGCCCAACGACCCAAAAACCAATCAACCCAAAACAGATAAAAACAACCCCGACCCTGCCCTTCAAAATGTGCCATTAAAAGGATACCGTATGCTGAAAGATTTTGTATACCAGGGAGCTGATGAATGGTCGGAAGGTACAATTTACGATCCCCTGAACGGGAGCACCTACAGTTGCACTATTAAAATGGATGATCCTAATACATTGAATATACGAGGATACATTGGCGTTTCGGCATTGGGAAGAACCGATGTTTGGAAGCGTTTAGCTGTAAAAAAATAAGGCCGGAATGAAACTCCTGTTTGTTAACGTATGCATTTGTTGCCTTGTTGCGGGCATATCGATTCGGAGCTCGGCACAGATCAACGCTACAGCCGATAGCACCTCCGCAGAAGAAGATTACAGCCAGTACGACAACCTAGATTTTGCTGCCGACGGCGCCAAACGATTCTGCAGTCCGAAAATAGAAGGACTTAGTCCTGCCAAATTGATTAGCATCGGTTACGACTATCAGTTTGGTTATTCAATCGATGCAGATTCATTGAGCCGAATTTATCCCGCGCCCGGCAAAAGCAATCTACATCCTCAGAAAGCGCAAATACTTCGCTCGGAGGGGATTCGCCTTTCGGCTAATATTCCGGTGATATCCAAAACCAACTTAGTATGGCAACTGGGAGCAAATTACTGGGAGCAACGCTACACGTTCGCAAATCCGGATACGCTGAGCAACCCTTTGTTGCTCGCCCTAAACGAAAATGCACTTCGCACGGCAGGGCTAAACACCACACTCTTTAAGCCACTCAACGACAAGCAATTTGTTTTATTCCAGGGATCAGCAGATTACAGTGGCGATTACACCTTGAAGAATTTTATGCCTCTGCAGTATTTGAAATATTCGGCTGCATTGATTTGGGGAAAACGACCACACGAGAAAAAACAATGGGGAGTAGGTATTGCCCGCACTTACCGCGTTGGGGAGTTGAATTACATTCCGGTTGTTCTCTTCAATTATACCGACGTTGCGAATAAATGGGGAAGCGAAATTTTGTTTCCGGCAAGAGCCCATGTACGGCGCACCATTAACAGCAGAAACATGGTATTTGCAGGCTATGAACTTGAAGGGCAGAGTTACCGGCTTTGGAACAATAACCTGCCCGGTAGCGCAGCTGATTTAGGAAAAGAAGACCTCGAGATACGACGTGGCGAAATTCGTTTGCGCGTTGTTTACGAATTCTCACTCAAAAACTTTATCTGGATGTCGATTCAGGCAGGATACAGAATCAATTACCGCTTTGATGTTGATCGATTGGTATCCGGAAAAGAAATTTACCGAGCATTTGGATTTGCCAGCAAGGAGCCCTATGCCATGCTGAATGGATTAGGCAATCCGTTTTATGTAAATGTGAGCATTAATTTGGTAAGTCCCTGATTTGTAAAAG
>JBKCFX010000328.1:0-7174 GCA_046303595.1 Bacteroidia bacterium | reverse complement strand
AATTTAAACATCCCGTCGAGCTGGAAGCTGCTCAACTCGAGCACATAATATTCGAAGTTGTTCTCGGCTACCTGACGTGCAAAGCTCTTTCCGACGTTACCTGCAAGCCCAACATTCAAGCCGGCTTTTTTCAGGATGTGATAGGTGAGCAGCGTTGTCGTAGTTTTTCCATTGGTTCCTGTAATGGCAATGGTTTTAGCATTGGTATAGTAGGAAGCGAATTCAATTTCAGAGATCACTTCTATTCCTCGTTTATGCGCCTCCACAACCAAAGGTGATTTATCAGGAATGCCGGGACTTTTAACCATAACCGAAGCCTCAAACAAGCGATCTTGGCTGTGCACACCGGATTCGAATTCAATGCCGTGTGCCAATAATTCTGCCTGATACTTATCGGCAATTTTGCCTTTGTCTGATACAAACACCGTCCAGCCCTGCTTTTTTGCAAGGATGGCAGCTCCAGTGCCGCTTTCGCCGGCACCCAATATGCTGATTATTTTGGTGTTGTTTGACATTGAATTTAGCGTAGTTTGAGCGTTACGATGGTTAAAACAGCTAGTGCCACTCCCACTATCCAAAAGCGCGATACAATTTTGGCTTCGTGCCAACCCAATTTTTGGTAGTGGTGATGCAATGGAGCCATTTTGAAAATCCGGCGGCCTTCTCCGAATTTCTTCTTGGTATACTTGAAATAGCTCACCTGCAGCATCACACTGAGGTTCTCTACCAGATAGATTCCACAGAAAATGGGAATGAGCAATTCTTTGCGCAGTGCAATGGCCACAACCGCTACAATTCCTCCGAGCGCGAGCGAACCGGTATCGCCCATAAAAATTTGAGCCGGGAATGAATTGTACCAGAGGAATCCAACACAGGCACCCACAAAGGCGCTCATATAAATCACGACTTCGCCCGAATTAGGGATGTACATCACATTGAGGTAATCGGCAAAAAAGATATTCCCCGATATGTAGGCAAAAACAGCAAGTACAAAGCCAATAATTGCTGTTGTTCCTGCTGCAAGTCCATCGAGCCCATCGGTCATATTCGCACCATTTGAAACCGCAGTAACCACGAATATCACCATAGGGATAAAGACAAGCCATGCATACTTTTCGTAGTCATCTCCAAAGAAGGAAATCACTTTTGCATAATTGAATTCGTGATTTTTAACGAACGGAATAGTTGTGATGGGTGCTTTTGCATCAACATACTTCATCGATTTTTCGATTGTTGTTTGAGATGCACTATCGACAGGCATTACAATGTTATTTTGCTTTCCATCTGTACCCACAATTTCGCGGCGAATGGTAACATTTGGATTGAAATACAACACAGCTCCTACCAACAGTCCAATCCCAACCTGACCAACAATTTTAAATTTACCTTGAAGTCCTTCTTTATTCTTCTTAAAAACTTTGATGTAATCGTCGAGAAAGCCGATTAATCCCAGCCAAACCGTTGAAATAAGCAATACAACGATGTACACATTGTGAAGCTTTGCAAAGAGCAAGGTTGGAATCAGAATGCACGACAGAATGATTAATCCTCCCATGGTTGGTGTGCCCTGTTTCGACATTTGCCCTGCAAGGCCCAAATCGCGAATAATTTCGCCTACTTGTTTTAGTTGCAGGTATTGGATGATTTTACGTCCAAATACCATGGAAATGAGCAGCGATGTAATCAGCGCCATAGCAGCTCTGAAGGAGATGAACTGGAATACACCGGCTCCCGGAAAATTCAGGTGTGTGTCGAGGTAGTTAAACAGGTAGTACAGCATCAGTTTGCAGCTTGATTAAAAAGTGTTTGTACTTCGGCCATGTCGTCGAAAGGATATTTCACGCCATTGATTTCTTGGTATTTCTCGTGTCCCTTTCCGGCAACCAGAATAATATCGCCGGGTTTAGCCATGATGCAGGCTGTGCGAATGGCTTCGCGCCGATCGGCAATACACACTACCTTGCGCGATTCAGCAGGGTTAACACCGCTGCGCATTTCATCGATGATGGCTTGCGGATCTTCCGATCGTGGATTGTCGGATGTTAGGATTACCTTGTTGCTCATTAATGAAGCGATTTCGGCCATTTCGGGACGTTTTGCCCTATCGCGATCGCCGCCGCATCCTATCACAGTTATCAATTGCTCGTTTCCGGTTCGTAAATCTTCAATTGTGCTCAACACATTGCGCAAGGCATCCGGCGTGTGGGCATAATCTACAATTGCCGTAACGTTTTCTGCCGAACGTATGTACTGAAATCGGCCTTCTACACTGCGAAGCTCGCTCATGGCAGTTAACACCTGTTCTAGATCTGCCCCCAGATTCATAGCTGTAGCAAAAACAGCCAGAATGTTGTAGGCATTAAACGAACCAATTAATTGCGTCCAAACTTCACGCCCTTGGATACGCAAGAGCATGCCAGCAAATTCCTTTTCGAGAATCTTTACATTGAAATCGGCAGCCTGAGAAAATCCATAGGTTTGAACGCGCAGTTTTAGGTCTGAACCCATTACGGCGCTGTTTTCGTCATCGGAATTCACCAAGGCAAACGACTCACTGCTCAATGCTTTGAAAAATCCGTGTTTGGCTCCCAGGTAATTATCAAAAGTGCCATGATAATCGAGATGATCGTGCGTGATATTGGTAAAAACGCCGCCTTTGAAGTGAACGCCCGAAATTCGGTGTTGAACAACAGCGTGCGAACTTACTTCCATGAACACATGCGAACAACCCGCCTGTACCATTTGGTGAAGCAATTGTTGCAGCTGAACTGCATCGGGTGTTGTATGTGTCGACGGAATTATTTGTTCGCCAATTTTATTCACTACCGTCGATAGCAATCCGCAGGTATATCCCAATTTGCTAAACAAGTCGAATAGCAATGTGGTCGTTGTTGTCTTACCATTTGTTCCGGTAACGCCAACAAGGGCAAGCTTTTCGGATGGATTATCGAAGAAATTACCGGCCAAAATAGACAAGGCAAAGGCGCTGTCTTTCACCTTAACATAGCAAACCTTCTCTGAAATTTCCTGTGGGAATTCCTCGCAAACAATTGCAATGGCACCGGCCTCAACACAGCTCGCGATATATACATGGCCATCGCTGCGTAATCCGCGCACGGCAACAAACAAGGCGTTTTTCTGAACCAATCGAGAGTCGGCCGTAACAGACATTATTGCCAGTTGTGTGCTGCCTTGTATCTCAGTTGCACCGGCTTTATACAATATGTCTTTCAGCAGCTTCATCAGGCGAGTTCCAATACAACATTTTTAATAAATCGAATAGGCGTTCCGGGCGCAACCGATTGCCTGCGCACTTTCCCTTTTCCACTTGGTCTTGCCGTAATTCCCATATTTTCGAGCAGGTAAAGGGCATCACGAAGTCCCATGCCGGTTAAATCGGGCATCTGACTGTTATTGAACGATTCGGGCAGTGCGGAGAGACCATTTCCATCTTTGCGAATTTTGGTCCATCCCGAGGCGGGTATTTTAACCGAAGCTCCTGTTTCGCGTACAATCATTTCCATGTCGCTACTGTATCCTTTGTTCAGATTGGGTTGTGACTGAACATCGGCAAACTGCTTCACCGCTCCGGTATGCATATCGTCGCTTCGCGCATACAGCCGGTCGGCAATATCTTTCAACACCGGGGCCGCAACCACGCTTCCATAAAAAGCTGCGCCACCCGGATTTTCGATAACAACAATGCAGGAATACTTCGGATTATCGTAGGGGAAGAAACCGGCAAAGGATGCCCTATATTGGACTTTTTCTTCGCCATTGACCTTTATTTTATTCTTTACAGTACCCGTTTTTCCGGCAATCTGGTAAAATGGATTCCGGATGTTTTTTGCTGTTCCATTATTCACAACACCTCTCATTAGGGCGTGTACTTTCTTTACAGAGGCTTCAGAACAAATGGGCTTTGAAGAAACCTGCGGATCAAATCGCTTAATTGTTTGACCGTTGTGTTTGATTTCTTGCACCAATTGAGGCTTTACCCAAAATCCATTGTTTGCAACTGCATTGTAAAATGCCAACACCTGAATGGGCGGAATTAATATTTCATACCCCATGGCAAGACTTGGCAACGACAAATCAGACCATTTCGAATGTCCTGGGAAATAGATGGTAGGATTAAGTTCTTCGGCTAAATCGATTCCCGATTTGGCATCCAGCTTGAACGAGCGAAGTCGATTAATAAAGGCACTTTGGTTTTTTCGATAACCACGCAACACGGCTTTTATAATCCCAACATTAGAGGATTCGGTAAAGGCTTTCGCGAGTGAAATAACACCGTAACCACCCTTTTTAGAGTCAAAAATTTCCTTCCCACTCAGCCGAATAACACCACCCTGCGTATCTACCAAATCTGAGGTATCAGCCAGTCCATCTTCGATCAGGGCAAGAACTGAAGCAAGTTTAAACGTAGATCCCGGATCCCATTTTGCTTCAACAGCCAGGTTGCTTGTTTCGGTATAGCGGGCAGTATCGCTAAGTGAACGACTTAAATTGCTGATTGCCTTTACATGGCCTGTTTTCACTTCCATAACCACAACGCAACCGGCTTCGGCTTTATTGGCAAGCAGTGCACGTCTAAGGGCTGATTCAGCGGCGTCCTGCAACTGCACATCAAGCGAGGTTACGATATCGTTTCCTTCCTTTGGTTCAACTTCGTTTTGGCTATTTATATCGCGCCAAACTCCACCCGACATTTTCTGTTGCAATCGCTTTCCGTTAACACCCGCCAGGTAGGTGTTGTAAAATGCCTCTAAGCCTGTAGCACGATTATTTTCGTATGTATTGCCGAGCGTTTTGTAAGCAAGGCTTTTAAATGGCATTACCCTGCGTTCGGTCTGTTCGAGCACCATACCTGCCTTTGCCCGCTCGCGAAGAATCGGCAATTTGCGCATCGCTGAAAGTTGTTTGTAACTAAGATCGCGCCCAACCAGAGCCGAGGTAGATTTCAACCGGAAGCCATTGTTGAGTTCGCGCCTCACCTTTTCTGAATCAAAATCTGGAATAATCTTTTCGAGGCCTGCGAGCAATTTACCTACACTATCCTGGTAAATTTTCTGCAACCGTTCAACTTCAAAATCGAGGCGAACAGTATAGATAGGAAGTGAAGTCGCCAAGAGACTACCATCCTCCGCGTATATGTTTCCACGGGGCGCTTCCACTACATTGTGTCTAATTACCTCTTTCTCCTTCAGTTTAAGCCACTGCTCGCGCTGTACTACCCCAATGGTAAAGGCACGCGCAACAATTGCAATTCCGAGCAGAACCGCACCGAAGTAAACGATTCGCAAGCGAAGCACTATGTCGCGGTTGTTTTGCATGCCTTATTCGGTTGGTTGTACTTTATCTTCTTTGGTGATGTACAGGGTGCGTGGGGGCTCTTTTGCTTCGAAAACTCCACGTTGGAATAACTTCTCGGCAACCTGACTTGGATTTGAATTGTAAACCAGGTCTGATTTCAGAGTAATGTATTCGCTGCGTAGATCTTTAAGTTCTTTCGTGATGCGCGATGTCTGACGAATTGTGCGTTCTGCATTGTAAGTGTTGGCTATATAAAAACCAACCAGAAGGCAAAGGAATAGTGCGAACGGAATATTGCGCGTGGTTGAATCGCCCGACAGGAAACTACCATCCATAACGCCGGTAATCCATTGCTGAATTATGCCGGGACTACGATTTTCTTCGTGTTCCTTTGCTATTGGTTCGCTTTGTTTTTTTAATCTATTCATTCTTTATTTCGTTCTGCGATGCGCAATACAGCGCTTCGAGCTCGGTTATTTTGAGATACTTCTGATTCGTCGGGGCGGATGGGTTTTCGGTTCACCGCATGAAAGGGAACATGTACGTTTCCGTACAGGTCTTTCTCGGCTTCTCCTTCAAACTTTCCACGTCGGATAAAATTTTTCACCAGCCTGTCTTCGAGCGACTGGTAACTAATCACAACAAGTCGTCCTCCGGGCGCCAAAACTTCGGCAGCCTGCATGAGCAAAGCCTTTAAAGCGCCGAGTTCATCGTTTACTTCGATGCGCAATGCCTGAAAAACCCGGGCTGCGAATTGATGTTCCTGTCCGCGTTTGGTAAACGGTTGAAGAAGCTCCATCAGCTTTCCTGTGGTATCGATGCGCCGGTCGCTACGTACATTCATCAAATGCCTGGTAAGCTTTCCGGCCTCATTCAATTCACCATATGCTTTGAAAACGCGGCGCAAATTGGCTTCGTCATAATTCATCAAAACATCGGTAGCGCTTAGGGCTTGACTCGGATTCATGCGCATATCCAATGCAGCATCGAATCGCAGCGAAAAGCCTTTTTCGGGCGTATCGAACTGGTGAGATGAAACACCCAGATCGGCTAGAATGCCATCCACCGGAATTGCCCCGTACATGCGCAGAAAATTTTTGATAAACCTGAAATTTTGAGGAATCAGCGTAAATCGCGAATCGTTGGGCGTATTGCGGGCAGCATCGGGGTCCTGATCGAAGGCAAACAACTTACCATCTGTGTTAAGCTGATTTAGAATACCACGACTGTGTCCTCCTCCACCAAAAGTTACGTCAACATATGTGCCGTTGGGCCTTAGGCGGAGACCGTCTAAACAGTGCTGAAAAAGAACGGGCGTGTGGTAACTCATGATCCGCTGTTTCGAATTCCCTTCATCACTTTGGAAGCGAGGGAATAGAAAGCATTCGGATCTGACGTCCCATGCACTTCGTCATAAACTTTCGGCGACCAGATTTCGAAATTCTCCAGGTTTGCACTGAAAAGAATCTCGTTTGCAATACCAGACAATTCGAGCAATTGCTTTGGAAGCAACATGCGCTTTGCAGAATCTAAATCGACATGCACCGCTGTTCCGTAGAACTGACGGATAAACCGGTCGTTCTCGGGATCGTATGGATCAAGTTTGCGAATGTCGTCGGTACGCTTCTGCCACGAATCGGTCGTGTACAAATCGAGACACCGGGTAAACAAGGATCTGTTCAGGACGAAATGATCGCGTCTGCCTTCCGTGAACTGCTTTAACATCGCAGCAGGAAGCATCACGCGGCCCTTGGCGTCTACCTTGCACAGAAACTTACCGGTGAATTCGGTCATACTCCAGTTTAGGATTTGGGACGTAAAAATAGCTATTTAAAAACACAAGCTACCACTTTTTACC
>JBKCFX010000327.1:0-1848 GCA_046303595.1 Bacteroidia bacterium | reverse complement strand
AAATTTGATCTTTATAAATGAAGCCAATTTTCGAGCAACACATATCCAGCAGGCGTTAGCACCGATTCGGGATGATATTGAATACCAGTTATTGGCTTGCTTTTATGTTGCATCGAGAGAATCTCGCCTAAATTATCGACTGCATTTATATGCCAGCAATCGGGCAAGGTGCGCTCGTCTATTGTCCACGAATGATAAGATCCGGCTGCAAATGGCGATTGTATGTTACGGTAAATATCCGAGTGACCGGAAATGAAACCTTCGCGCGAAACACCATGATATGGTTCCGGCAATTGTTTCAATTTAGCGCCCGAATGCAGTGCTAGCGCCTGATGACCTAAGCACACTCCCAGAATTTTCGAGCGATTCCAACACGTTTCTATTGCTTGCATCAACATGCCGGCCTCGTGCGGCAAACCCGGGCCGGGCGAGAGCACGATGGCATCGTAGTCCATTAGCTGGTCAAGCTTCAAATCGTCGTTACGTTTAACCTCGGGTGCAAGTCCATTGAGCGTATACAGCGCATGAAAAAGATTGTATGTAAACGAATCGTAATTGTCGATTAAAAGAATTCGCTGATTCATTTTTACCTTGCTTTGCCGTTCTGCAATTTATTCTGCAATTTTACAACGTGTTTGCCCGAAGCGGAATTTTAGTCGCATATTTTTTTTCGTCACTTGTTTCAGTGCTTTCTGCACAAAATGAACATCTGCGCACGCGTGCAATTGTTGAATACGGGTTTCACTTTTTAAGTTTTCGGGGCGATGTGGCAGCGAATTCATTAAAGGCTTCGTCGCCTATGCATCGCTTGGCAGCTGGTATTGGGTTTCGAAATTATACGGTCCTTGCCGGTTTCAATTATTCCGACTTCAGGGTTTCCTCCTCTTCCGGAATTGATGTAAATAACTTCAGAGCCTTCTTCTCGGGGGCCGATGCGCAACTGCGTTATTCATTACGCTCCAATAACGGCTTATCACCTTTTGTGCAAACCGGGCTCGGCTATGCCGTATTCGCATCGTTTGGCGACCGTCTCGATGCACAAAATCGTACATATTTCGCCTGGAGCGATGGCTCGCTCCGCAATGTATCGGAGTCTGATCCGAGCGCCGATGCCTCCGAAGTGCTTACCCGAGATCATTCGTACGAAACTCGATTAAACTCAAATCAATCGACACTCTATGTTCCGCTTTCCATAGGGGCACGCATGAAAATCAATACATCACTTTCACTATTTGCTTCTGTGCAAATGCAGTTTCTACAATCCGATAATATCGACAATTCAATTTTAAAAAGCGGTTGGGATCGGATGCAATCGCTTCAGTTGGGCATCAATTTTTCGCCGGTGCGCAACGAAAAAAAGACCGAAAATCCTAAAACTCCTCGACCCGATCTTAAACGTTTCGATGATGTTGATTTTGATGCACTTTTTCAAAGCGATGAAGACGGTGATGGGATTATCGATTATTACGACCGCTGTCTTGGAACGCCCAAAGGGGCTCCGGTAGATGCGAACGGATGCACGCCCGATTCGGATGGCGATGGCTATGTCGACTTTGTAGATGCCGAACCCGATAGTCCGGCGGATGCAAAAGTTGATAAAAACGGACGTGCTTACACCGATGCCGAGATTCAGCAGCAGTATAACGATTCGGTTGGCTTGTTTGTGCAGGTTTTACGGAAGGTTCACAAAGGTTCGCGACCTTATCCTGTGCGGAAACACATCCCCATCGAAACGATTAAATTGTACGAAGAACTCGAAATGCAGCATCCCGAATGGAAACCGATCGGAGGTGGAAACGACAAACGAATCCCTGCAGAAATGCGAATTTTCGACCGCAACAACGACAA
>JBKCFX010000326.1:0-3008 GCA_046303595.1 Bacteroidia bacterium | reverse complement strand
TTCACTGTTAAGCGCGTAAACTGGGTAGCACCATTTATAGCCTGAGCAGCGCCGGTTAAGCTAAAGGTGCCCGTACCTGCTGTAAAGCCTGCAATGCCCTGATTGTTATTAAAGTTGCCTTTCAGGTTGATATTGCGGTTGGTGCCATTGTTAAGGCTACCCTGAGAAATGCTTAGGTTTCCGTTAATTAGCAAATCGGCGTTCGGCATGTTCTTGGTTCCCGTTCCTGTAATCGACAAGTTATTGTAGGTCGCCTGTGTGGGTAGTGTAGCTGTTACAGTTGAAGTGTATTCAACGGTACCTCCACCCGGTGCTACAAAGGCCGAGAAGTTTCCACCCGGGAAAATGTAGGTATTGGTGACGGTTGGACTCAGCATGATGGTTCCGGTTCCGTTTACAACGCTAAAGTTGTGTCCAATGGTATTGAAAAGATTCAAAGTACCGTTTATTTCAGCAATGGGAGCTGTTTTATTATTGCTCGTTACATTAATGGTATGCCCCACTTTTACAACGAAGGTGTTTGAGTTTGGAGCCGAAACGGCCGCTGCACCATTGTGTTGCAATACAGGATCTGTTGACCAGCTGTTTGGATCTTCGAAGGTGCCCGAATTAACTCGACTATAGTACACCAGCAATTGGTCAAACTCGGTTTGTTCGCCTGCGGTGAAATCGCCATCGAAATAATTTACTCCGTTTAGATTGATGGTATTGAACGTTGAGTTTACAGAACTTGCAATTCCGAACTGAGGCGCCCATACATTGTTGAAGAATCGTCCGGCACGGTAAGCTGTTTCCAAACCGTTCAAAGCATCGGCCTGAACATACGTATAGGTGTGATTTACCGTAGTTCCGGCACCAAATCCGCTCGATTCAACATTCCAGTAATAGCCCAATTCCTTATCGGTTGGATCGGTAGTTGCCGGGTGTTTGCTGTTAACGGTTTTTATGGTTACCGATCCGGCCGTTGAGTTGGCGGTGATGTTGATGCGAGCCGGTGTGTACTTTAAGGTTACACCAATGGGGAACGTAAAGTCTTGCGCACCTGCCGGTACCATTTTACGAATACCACCATCGCTCAACACCCCGTTGGTACGAATCATACTGTTCGCAGAAAACGTTCCGCTAACTGTTGCCGAAGTACCAAGTGTTAATAGATGGTTGTTGATGTAAAACAAGCCGGCTTGCAGGTTTAGGGTGCCCAATACACTTATAGGTGCGCGCAATTCAACGCCTGCTCCAGAAGTGTTGTTAATGCGCAACGAACCAAATACACCGCTGCCATCTCCAAAAATATCTTGTGCTGCCGCCGATGCTAAAATTAAGTTGCCTACACCCGAAGTGCTGATGGTTGAATTATTAGTAACGTTGCGGTTAACCGTAGCTGCAACGCCGTTCAATGCCATGTTTCCGTTTAGTACCGATAAATCGCGGCCTACATTAATAGCATTGGTTACCGAAAGTTGTCCGCCGGGTTGTCCATTGTTAATTACCAAATCGGCAAAATTGGTCATGTTGGTGCCCGTTCCGGTAATTGCCTGAGCTGCGTTGATACCATTGAATGTGGTAATCTGCGATGCCGAAATCGGACGATATCCTCCCACATTTAATCCAATCGTGGTAATTGGGTTCTGATTCGTTAGATTTCCACCGATGGTAACATTCAAACTGTTGGCATCAAAGATGGAATTGCCCAAAATGCTGAGGTTATTTTTAACAACCAATGGATTGGTAAACATGCGCAGTGTTTTTGGACTAACCGAACCATCGATTAACAGGTTGTTTAATGCTGGTGTCGCATTCATAAGGAACAAACTCTCGGTGCTTGGTGTCGAAGACGTTCCAATAACGATATCTCCGCCTGTTATAACTGCTGTTTCCGGTTCGATATACACATCACCAAACGTTAGGCTAGCTAATCCACTACGGTCAATAATCAACATCGCATTGTCTTCCATCGTAAAACTTGATCCTTCATTAAGGATTTCGAATTTTGCGCGCTGGTGATTGGTGTTTTGAGTTATACCAGGATTTTTACCGCGCACTAAAACAGTTGAGTTTCCTTTTTGGGTATAATTTAATGAACCCAATAGATTCAGCACACTGCGACGAATTTGCCCGTTTACGCTTAATACGCCATTCCCTTCCACGTAAAGCAAAGGCGAACCGGTAGAAGCATATTCTAGGTCGTTGTGAACATTATTAGCATTTGAACCTACATTGACTGTTCCATCAAGGATGCGAAGCTCACCGGCTAATTGAAGGTCTGAAGTATTTGAATTGGCCATCGCAACATTGATAATTGCCGATGGATGATTAACAACAATTGCAGCACTCGAAGGAATTAGGAAATTGGTTGCCGGTTGGTCGGTAAGTGTTAGCGTTGCTGCTTTTGACAAGCGGAATGTACCGTTAATCAGATTCAACCAATTATTGCTAGGAGCTGTTAAACTTCCGGCTACGGTAACATCAAGGATTACACTATTTCCTGTTCCTTTATTTAAGGTAAGCTGGTTCAACGATGTTGATGCTAGTCCGTTGGTGCCTGAAATGGCACGGTTGAGGTTGCCTATGAAATTCAAATTTGCCTTGCTCGCCAGATTGAATGCAATAGCGCCATTGTTTACCAGATTTCCGGTAAGATTGATGCTGTGTTGTGCCGTTCCGGCATTTTCAACGTCGAAGGTTCCGCCATTTCCAACGGTGCAATTGCCTGCAATGTCAATTACCTGGTTTGCTCCTGCCGGAAACTGAAGTGTTCCCTGTGTTACGTCTAAATTTCCTGCAATGCTCAAAGTGCGTGCAGCGGCTCCGTTTAGCTTTGCAATTCCGCCAACAGCTCCCGAAACGGTTACGTTTTCGAAAATATCGAGGTTGCTGTTTGGCATGTTGATTACTCTTCCAGCACCGGGCGATAAAATAAGGTTGCGGTAGCTCGGAATCGGCATATTGGTTGGTGCCGAAGTAACTGTAGGGATTGTAAAATCTGAGGAGGTTGATGTATACTGTGT
>JBKCFX010000325.1:0-1542 GCA_046303595.1 Bacteroidia bacterium | reverse complement strand
AAGCAGGACCGAATCGCCAACAAAAATCGATGTGCTCGATGCTGTAGCTATAACCTCAGGCAAAGGCAAAACCGTAATGCTTACAGTTACCACGCTGTCGCAACCTTCTGAGGTTGGAAGCACAAAGTTATAGCTGGTACTCTGTTCGAACACCTGCCCTACTTCATTTGTATAAGGACCGCAGGACGTAATCGAATTCTGCCCCGTAGCATTTTGATTAACCGTGAGATTAAGTGTGATGACACTGTCGCAGCCTGCTGCAGAACCACCTGCAATCGTAAATACCGGAGTATTTGTAGAGATTGTATAGGTAACACCATCTATCCAAGTAAACGATTCACATGCTGTTTGTACATCTGTAAACGGCACAAAGCTATTAACACTTAAATTTAACGTAGCAACAGAGTCACAGCCTGCAGTTGATGTTAAGGTAATGCTTTGAACGCTCGGTTCGGTAAAGGTTATACCATTCCATGTGTATGGAAGTTGCACATCACAAATTGCCAGATCTGTGTTTGATGTGAGTATCAGCGCCACATCCAAAATAAGTGTGGCCACCGAATCGCATCCCGCTTCTGTAAACAAGTTGGCGCTTTGTGTGCCCGGCCCGTCAAAGGTTATGCCGTTCCAGGTATATGGAATCTGCGCCTCGCAAACCGTAAGATTGGTGGTTGACGTGAGTTCTTCGGCTACAATTAAACTGAGTGTTGCCACCGAATCGCAGCCTGCGGCACTTTGCAAGTTGGCGCTTTGCACACCTGCAGCAGTAAATGTGATGCCATTCCACGTATAGGGTAACTGGCCGCTGCAGATGCTTAACGAGGTGGTTGATGATGTGGGTGTATTGATGGTTAAATCGAGCCGAACGATGGAATCGCAATCTGCCGAACTTTGAAGAGTGTAGGTATATAAGCCACTCTGTGTTAATTGCCCGCCTAAGGGATTGGTGTATGTTTCGCAGGCGCTGATGATAAGATCAACAGTATCGGCAGGGCATTCGGCACATGGCACAATTTCGTCGCCCGAATTAATGATGTATTCCGTTCCGGCACTGTTGGTTACTCGTGATGGAAAAATGGTAGGTGCCGGCGCATTAGTTCCGGATGCATATTCGGTCCACGATTCGGGTACGGTACATGATTCAGCCGGAAAGAATCCATTGAGACATGAACCAAAGAACCAAGTATAACCGCAAGCTTCGCATTGCGCCTGATTGGAGATCTGAATGGTTTGCTGTGGTGTATAATACTCCCAAGAATAAGGTCCTGTGCCCCCATCAACCGTATAGGTGCCATCCGCCTCTTCGCACACCGACATGGCCGAGCAGTTGTTAACCGTAATACTTACTGTTTCGCTGCCACAAGCCAGCTGGTAGGTAAGCTCGTAAGTACCTTCGCCCACATTTGCAGGATTAAACAAACCGCTTGCACTTACGCCTGTTCCGGTCCAGGTGCCGCCCGAGCCTACAGTAGTTAATTGAAACGGCGCATCATCATTACACAATTCGGGCACCTCGCAAATAGCTGCATTACAGCACACCTC
>JBKCFX010000324.1:0-10003 GCA_046303595.1 Bacteroidia bacterium | reverse complement strand
ATTTATCAACAAAATCAAGGGTTTCAGGGGGGTAGGGCTTGGAAGGTATTGTAATTCCTATAAATTTGCTCACAGAGAACATTTAAACAACCTGTAAAACCCTCTAATTCAAAACATCATGAACAAAGCAGAACTCATCGATGCAATTGCTGCGAATGCAGAACTTTCTAAAGTTGATGCCAAGAAAGCGCTTGACGCGTTTATTACGGCTACAACCGGTGCTCTTAAAAAAGGAGATCGCGTTGCTTTAGTAGGATTTGGATCTTTTTCAGTTACTAAACGTGCTGCACGCGAAGGACGCAATCCTCAGTGGAAACCAGGCATGGCTGGAAACGGAAAAATCAAAATTGCTGCTAAGAAAGTTGTTAAATTCAAAGCAGGAAGCGAGCTTTCAGTGAAAGTGAAATAAGCTTTCCAACGTTTTAAAAGGCTGCATCGCTTGATGCGGCCTTTTTTTTCTTCAAATTCACCTAATCTTTATTGCTGCTATAAAATTTTCGCAAAACCACCTTTTGAAGTTCACGTTTTATGACAAGTTCGGCGATTAACTTCGTATCGATTCCGGGTGTAGGCATTCCTTTTTGGAGTTGCTGTTCAGAAACATCTACACGATACAACAATTGAAACATTGCTGTAGCACCAGAATTCAGAAAAACATCTTCAAGAATATTACACAATTCATCGAACGAATACCGCTTATTTAGTAAGAGTTTTATTGAAATGCCGGAGGATTCAAAATCTTTACGAATTTGAAGAATCAACTCCCTGAAAATCGATTTATCCGTTAAATAATTCAACTCAATATTTTCAGGAGACTCAAACAATCCCGGCAAATTCGAAGGGGTTTCGGACTTGTCTTCCAAAATTTTATTTCAAGTTGAATTTATAATTGCCGGTTAGTTTACCATCCAGATAAACTTCGGCAATGTACAAGCCTGCGTTAAGCTCCTCAGATTCATTCCATTCAAACTTTACTTCTGTGCGACTGTTGGTGTAGTCAACATTGGCTCTGTCGGTATATTCAATATTTCGTCCGTCTTCGCGTGTAAACGCTCCGCCCGACTTAGGATCAGATAATACCAGTCCATCGGGCTTGAGGATACGAAAAACCAAATCGCGTTTGCCTGCTTTGGCTACCTTATTTTCAGCTATCACAAATGTTGCGGCAATTTTATTCACTCTTTTCGCTTTTTCGGTTTCTTCGAGCTTGCCTCTGGCCTTTTCGCGAAAGGTTTTAACGTCAAGACTTTCGCCTCTTAATACAGATGCCAGCTCCACTTTCTCACTCAATTGCTTTGTAGTTTGATTTAAACTATTTACCTCCTGCGTCAGGTTTACATTTTCAAAACGTAACTCCTTATTTTCTTTGATGAGCTGTTCAATCTGAATTCTATACTGGTCTCGAATGGCCTTGAGCTCTTCCATTTGCCGACGAATTAAGGGGAGATCTTTGTTCTCCTTGATTAACCTGTCAATCTTTCGCTTTTGTTTTTCAATATCGCCATTGGCTTTTTCTAGCAGGCTATCCAGCTGAATGTTTTTGCCTTTAAACTGATCAAGCTCAAAGGTCATGGCCTGATAATCATTTTCAATGCTTGCTTTTACATCTGCAAGCGAGTCTACCTCTGCATCGCGTTTTACGATTATGCTTTCTGCATCGTATGTACGGGTTAACAAATAAATGTTGAGCCCAACAGATAAGGTTAATAACCCAATCAAAATAATAAACTTCGATTTACCCTCGCTAGTATTGTTGCTTTTTGATGGTTCCATCTGTTGTTCTTGTTTTGTACCTTTCTGTTATTCAAAAATAGCAATTTACCCTTTCAGATGTTATTTTATGGGTAAACCATATTTCTCTCGGTATTTTTTATTCAACTCGCTTTGGTGATTGGCCGAGTTAACTTCCTTACCTCCAATAAACAGCTTAAAAATATCTGCAGTAATCGGATCCAGAACGTCTCCTTTGCTTAGGATGAAATCTGCATTTTTACCCGCTTCAATGCTTCCTACTTGGGTGTGTATTCCAACAATTTTTGCCGGGTTTAGTGTTATGAGCTTGAGCGCAAGCTCTTTTCCGCACCCATAGGCTGCCGCTGTACCTGCTGTAAATGCCAGATTGCGTGTCCCCATTGCCTCCATATCACCATCGTAACTTAAGGCAACCATTATCCCCGAATCGCTTAAAATGGCGGGCAGTCTGTAGGGCTTGTCAATTGGATCGTCGTCAAAATCGGGCAGTCGGTGGATGCGCGACAACACAACCGGAACATCAAATTTTTTAAGGAGTTTTATGGTCTGATCGGCTTCGGCACCACCTACAATAGCAAGCTTCTTAATGCCTACTTCTTGTAACATCAGAACCGCATCGGTTATGCTTCGTGCCTTTTGGCAATGCACAAAAAGCCGCTGACTTTCCTTAAACAGTCCCTGCATAGCTTCAAACCGAAGGTTTAGCTCTTTTTTTTCGCTTGCAATGCCATAGGCCCTAGCTTCTTTAATGAAATCGATAATTTCAGTTTGTTTCTTCCGGATGTAATCAATTTTAGAACTGTCTTTGCTTGCTTTCGCAACAGGATACTCGGGCCAATTCAAGTGCAAACCGTCATCGGCCTTGAACAAGGCATCTTCCCAATTCCATCCGTCGAGATGAAATAGAGAAGAACTACCACTAATTATTCCACCGGCAGGGGTAGCCTGAACCATAAGCACGCCATTCGAACGCACGGTTGGAATGATGCGCGAATCGGTATTGAATGCAGGCATACTCCGAACATGAGGATTGAGGTACCCAACTTCGTTTACATCGAGTGTGGCTCTTACCGCATCGATTTCGCGGAGGCCAATGCTCGAATTCAACGCTATAAATCCCGGATAAATATGCTGCCCCGTAAAATCAATTTGTTCGGCATACAGCCGTTTATCGTATTTAATCGATGATCCGCTGCCGACAAATTCGATTTTTCCATCGCGTATACCCATTACAGCATTTTCAATTACCTTCTCGTTTCCGGTATGAATTACACCTCCGGTAAACAGGATACCTTTACTTTGGGCATAAAAGGTAGAATCTGCAATGCTCAAAAGGACTCCAATTAATAGGTATATACTATTCTTCATGATTTTCAGATTCGTTAAAAAGGTCATCGCAGGTGTAATAATGCTTTTTACCGTTTTTGTATGATTTTACGGGTTTGCCGCCGGCTTTTTCCCGAACCATCTTTTCGGTTATTCGGTTTCTAATCGTCTCATTCTGCCGCCGCAATTGCGCATCGCTATCCAAGTCAAAGTAACATGCACCGTCAATTATCGTCATTTCTGCGCGTGCATAAATCGATAGGGGATTGTCGCTCCAAATAACCATGTCGGCATCATTTCCTTGTTTAAGACTCCCGGTAAATCCATCAATTTTTAGCATTTTGGCCGGATTGCTTGTTACAAACATCAGCGCTTCCCTTTCCGAGGTTTTGCCATATAATACAGCTTTGCCTGCTTCCTGGTTTAACCTGCGCCCCATTTCTGCATCATCAGAATTAAACGAAGTGTCAATCCCCATTTCGTTCATAATACTTCCATTGTATGGGATGGCATCATTCACCTCCCATTTGTAGGCCCACCAATCCGAAAAGGTAGATCCATTGGCCCCGTGTTTTTTTAGCTTATCCGCCACTTTATACCCTTCCAGTATATGCGTGAATGTATTTACTTTAAAGCCCATACTATCTGCTACGTGCATCAACATATTGATTTCAGACTGCACATAGCTATGGCAGGTAATGTGCCGCCTGCCTTCTAAAATTTCAGATAATGCCTCAAGTTCGAGGTCAACAGCAGGCGCTTCTGCGTTTTTTCCTCCTTTCTTATACGCTTCGTGCATGTATCGGTATTCTTTTGCACGCTGAAACGCATCATAAAAAACCTGTTCGACACCCATCCTGGTTTGCGGAAAACGCGTTGTCTTGTCGTTTCCCCAGTTGCTTTGCTTTACATTTTCGCCGAGTGCAAATTTGATATGCCCTTGTGCATTATTCATTAGCAAGTTTGGAAATTCGTGTCCCCACCGAAATTTAATCAGAGCCGATTGTCCGCCAATGGGATTTGCAGACCCGTGCAGCAATTGAGCAGCGGTTACTCCACCTGCAAGTTGGCGATATATGTCAATATCCTGTGCATTCAATGCATCCCCCATGCGTACTTCGGCGGTGTTGTTCTGTGTTCCTTCATTTACACCGCGGCTCAGTGCAATATGCGAATGCTCATCAATAATTCCCGGACTTACATGCTTGCCCGATGCATCTATTTTTCGAACAGGCCTTGATACATCGACCCGTTTCTGAACTTCATTTGCTGTTCCGATTGCCTGAATTTTTCCTTTGTCAATAAGAATGGATGCCTTATCTAGGATGCCCGTTTCGGAACAGGTCCAGATTTTTGCATTGTCGATTAGTATCTGTTCCTGTTGAGGTATTGTTTGGCGTCCGTAGCTGCCAAAAGGATGCAATAATTGTAGAGAATCGACATGCAAATCGGGCCATTGTTCGGGTTTAAGCGTATCGGCATCTTCCGCTCCCGAATACAGCAGTGCGAGATTAATCGGTGCGTTGCCGAATTTAATGGCCTCCCCATTCAATTGCCAGGAATTGTTTTCGCGTTGTATATTGCCCTGAATTAAGATGAGCGAATCATTTTTTAACGACAAACGTGCAGAAAATTGAGCGCCCGAGATTTTGAAAACACATTTGGCTTTTTCGCCATTAATCTTGGCAAGCGCTTCAGATGAGAACGGCTTACCCTTAACGGAAAGCTCTAACGTATCTTTGCCTAGTAGGCCCGTATACTTTCCATTTATATTCAATCGACTAACATTGTCGAACTTCAATCGTTGGCCAAGCGACCAGTTCTCAAGTATCGTTGTGTTTGGATGCAAAAGAGAATCGCTGCAAATGATAAAGGATGCATCAAACCCTTTTTGTAGTTTTCCACAACGTTTTTCAATTCCCAGTAAGGTTGCCGGAGTTGTTGTTAAAGCATCCAGCAAAACATTTGGCGGCAACCCGGCGGCAACCAATCTCCGTAGATTGGCGAAAAATATTTTTTGTTCCGAAATCCCCCGCGTACTTATCGAGAATGTAAAGCCCCGTTTATGCAGTAATGCTGCTTGTGCTGCAGCACTTTCCCAATGCATCATTGTCGAAAGCGGTATGGCCCTCGACGCGCGTATGTCAACAATATCTATGGCTTCCGGAAAATTTATTGGAAGTACAAAGGAAACTTTTTGGGGATTAAGGGCGTCGATGTGCTGGTACTCTTCGCCACTTCCATCAACCCAAAGCCGAAAGCCGAATTCATCAGCAAGATTTGCAGCCCGAATGGCGTCTTGCCCACTGACCGCCTCGAACAGTACTGGCAAAGCTTTATTTTTATTTAGTGCATGCAACGAATTGTTGAACTGTTTGTTAGATTTTGCAGCGGCATACCATTTTGCGTCGTAAAAACTTTGCCGAATCAAGGCAATTGTGCCGGCAAGTGAGCCGGGGTATTCCTCTTGTGAACTTCCTTTTGAGAGCGATAGTGCCTGAATGGCAGCCGGATTTAAAACCGTTTTTGTTCCAGGCAGCTCGGCAAGCGAAACTGCACAGGTAGTTCCCCTGAAAATCCCATCTTTTTGAATACAATTCACAACACCAAGGCCTAGCTTCCTAAAGGCTTCGGCCTGTGATGCATTGAATCGGAAAATATCGACTGAATTGAATTCAGGATGTACCGCCATATTCCAGTGTTGCGCACCTTGATCGGGTCTTTTTGCCATTTTCTCGCTCATTCCATAAGACGAAGAAATATCAATAAACGAAGGATAGATATGCATCCCGTTACAGTCAATTTCAACAGCATTTGCAGGAGCTAGTTCAACAAAGTCTTTGATTTTATCGCCTTGCACAAGCATAATTTTATTTTGAATCAGCTCATTTGATCCAACATGGATTTTGGCATTCCGAAACGCAAATAAAATGTTACGTTGATCGGCAACCCCGTTTACGGGTGGGGTAATTTGGGCCTTTGAATGGCTAAGACAAACCAATACAAAACACAGGGTAAAAATCTGCTTCATTGGCTAAAAGTATTAATTCGGTTGTTTCTTGTTGTCATACAGATTCAAAATTGTTTCAGCAGGGAGATGTTAATCACAAAACAAACCGGTAAATTGCGAAAGCTATGGAACTTGAAAAGCAAACCGGTTTAAGGCTTTCGGAATTTGCAACAAAACTGCAACAGGGCATCCGTTCGGTTTTTGGTGGGCAGATTTACAATGTAATTGGTGAGATTTCAAACATCAAGGTGTATGAAGGCAGAAGGCAGATGTACTTTCATTTGGTGGAAAAGTCGGCTGAAAAGGGTGATGTAATTGCTGAACTTTCCTGTTTCGGGTTCGATGCTGCGTTTCTTTCGGTGCAACGATTTGAAACCGAAACCGGTCAAAAACTCATTGACGGCATAGAAGTTTTAATGGCAGTTCGTGTTGAGTTTCATGCAACGCGTGGCTTGAAACTTCAGCTGGTTTCGATTGATCCAAGTTACACGGTGGGAATGCTCCGCAAACAGCGCCAGTTGAATATTGAGCGTCTGTTAAGGGAAAACAAAGATGCGGCTTGGACAGAGGGCGAGGTGCTTGTAACCCGTAATCAACGACTTCCATTGCCGCTTGCCATTCGGCGAATCGCGGTATTGTCTTCCGAACAATCGGCCGGTTACCAAGATTTTATGCATACGCTGGAGGAAAATCTGCAGGCGTATCAATTTGATATACAGCTTTACCCGGTATTGGTTCAGGGCGAGGGAAATGCGGATGCTTTGGTGAAACGACTCGTTGAAATTTATGAATCGGGTTTGCGTTTCGATGTTGTCGTTTTAGTTCGTGGCGGTGGATCTCAGACCGATCTACTACTTTTTGACGCATATCAGCTTGTAAGAGCAATTGCCCGCTTTCCGATACCGATCTTAACCGGACTTGGTCACCTTAAGGATGTTTCACTGGCTGATTTGGTTGCACATAGCGGACTTAAAACACCTACCAAAGTTGCAGAATTTATCATCGACCATAACGCCGCTTTCGAACAGAGCGTAATAGACTTAAGGCAACGATTGGTGTTGAAGGTTCAGCAGAATTTAATACGCGATAGTAAGAAACTAGCTTCAAATGAGAATTGGATACGGAGTAATCTAGATTCGTTGCTTTCAAAGAAAAAACGTGAAACAGACACATTGCTGTTTTCCTTACGCTTGAATACATCGAAGCAAATTGCGTCGGCTAAACATGCCCAGTTAACCATATTTGAAAAAATAAAGACAGTCCCGGCACACAAGGTATTTCAGCTATCAGAGCGATTGAAAAACATTGAGTCGCTGGCAAAAGCGTATGGTCCCGATGCAATTTTAAAAAGAGGTTTTGCCTATATTGAAAAAGAGGGTAAAATAATTAAACGCACAGCGGAATTGGAATCAAACGACGTTATTCAAATTGTTATGGCCGATGGCAAAGCCCAAGCGGCAATTCAGAACCAATCTTAACTATGGCTAAAAAGAAAGAAAACACACCAAACGAGGAGCTATCGTATGAACAGGCGTATTCCGAATTACAGTCAATTATCGTTTCGATCGAAAATGATGCAGTTAGCATTGATGATTTGGCACGTAAGGTTAAACGCGCAGGAGAACTGGTTCATTTTTGCAGAATGCGACTGCGTACAGCAGAAAGTGAAATCAATACACTTATCAAACAAATGAATGATGAGGCAGCACCGGAATAAATACTATATTAATTTCTGTTCAAGATTTGTTGATGTATAGTTTGCATTTTATTAAAAATGAATTAGTTTTGACTTTGTGATTAGGGCACTTATTTTAATAGTATGTTCGGTATTGTTTCTGATGAACAAAGTTTCATTGGCACAATATTGTTTGCCCACTTACACGAATCCCTGCTTCAATCCACCTACTACAAACGACAACATAACGAATTTTTACACTACAGGAGCTCAAACAAATATTTCAAATTTAAACACCAGTTGTTCGGCGTCTTTGCCCAATAATTACACCTATTATTCAGGCATTACCTTGGTTGTGGCCCGAGGCTCATCGTTCACTGCGTATGTTCAATGCGCCCAGCCGGGAGGTACTAATGCCTTTGCACAAGGTTTTAAGATTTGGGTAGACTGGGATCAAAACGGCGTGTTTGAGAATAGTCCTCCGAGTGGTGGAACGCAGATTTGCAATGGAGGCCAAAATTCTGGTCAGTCAGGCTTTCAGGAATTTCAGATGAATATCAATGTACCATCTAATATTCCGCTTGGTACAACACGCATGAGGGTGCGCAGTGCATACAATGCCGTCCCTGCAAGTCCCTGTGGCAATGAAATGTACGGCGAAACGGAAGATTACAATGTTTTGGTAGTAGATAATCCCGCCAATCCAGGACTAACAATCGTTCCCGATACAATCTGTTCGGGCCAATCGGCCAGTTTAAGTGTTTTAGGTGTTTCGTCAGGTACTTTTCGCTGGTATAGTCAACAAAGCGGTGGGCCACTTCTCTTCGTTGGGGCTACGTATACGACGCCCGTTCTTACAAACAATACCTCAGCACCCATCACGCAAAACTATTATGTCGATGTTATCGTAAATGGGTGCCCGTCCGGAAGACTTTTATATCCTGTTGTAATTAATCCGGTTGAGCCGCTTCAAATTTTGTCGAGTGAATCAACAGTTTGTGTAGGTGAAGAATTTTCTCTGAGCACCCCCGATAATTTTGCCACCTACTCATGGACTCCGTCCGCTGTGCTCACAAGCCCCAATGCACAATCAACCAATGCAACAATTACGGAGGAAACCACCTTTCAACTGGAAGCTGTTACGGCAAACGGGTGCGTTTCGATAGGTTCTATAACAATTCCAATAGATGTCGCGCCACCGCTAACAATTGTGCCATCCGCGACCGGTATTTGCCCTGGCGGTGATGTTTCACTTACGGCCTCAGGATCAACATCAGGGTATAACTGGCTTGCTGCTGATGGTCTTGCTGCGTCAACCAGCGCTAGTGTTACGGCATCGCCTACATCTACTACTACATACACCGTAACAGCGAATTCATCAACCGGTGCCTGCCCGGCCACTGCCAGCATTGAGATTACTGTTTTTCCTGCAGCCTTTGCGGATGCCGGGCCTAGTGTTGCGTATTGCCTCAATGGTTCTGAAACGCTTCAGGGATCAGGAAGTAACGGCGCATCTTTTAGCTGGTCGCCCGCAATCGGTTTGTCGAGTACCATCGTATCGAGTCCGCAGGTTAGCAATGATGATAGTCAGCTATATACCTTAACTGTTACCACCGCAAACGGTTGTGTGGCTACCGACCAAGTTCAGGTAACTGTAAACCCTTTGCCGGTTGCAAATCCGGGTAGCAATGCTTCATATTGTTCGGGCGAAGCCATCACACTCAATGGCTCGGGAGGCGTTCAATATGCATGGTCGCCGGCAACAGGCCTTAACAATGCAAATATTGCCAATCCGGAAGCATCTCCTCTGGTAACAACAAATTACTCCTTGGTCGTAACAGATAACAACGGATGTACTTCTCCGTCTTCTGCTCCGATTACTGTAACAGTTTACCCTCTGCCTTCTACGCCAGTTATAAATTCTTCAGGCCCGACTAATTTTTGCGAAGGAGGATCAATTATGCTCAGTACCGGAATAGCAAGTGGGTACATTTGGTCATCCGGACAAAACACATCTCAAATATCCGTATCATCAAGTGGAATATTTAGCGTGCAGGCAATCGATGCAAATGGTTGCGTATCTTTAAGCTCACAACCAATTAATGTGGTTGTTAACCCACTGCCTGCCTCACCACAGATTAGCAGTTCGGGAGTAAGCAGTTTTTGCGATGGCGACGATGTTGTGTTGACTTCTATTCCATCTACGGGCATTACTTGGAGCAACGGCATGAGCAATTCTC
>JBKCFX010000323.1:0-4654 GCA_046303595.1 Bacteroidia bacterium | reverse complement strand
TCCTCGCAGAACATACAGCGTTGACCGTACCTGTGGTGGGGAGAGAAGGATTCGAACCTTCGAACTCCGAAGAGGACAGATTTACAGTCTGTTGCCGTTGGCCACTTGGCTATCTCCCCTACCTCTTTGCAACATTATTGAAGCAATAATACAAAGAACAGAGCCGAAGAAGGGACTCGAACCCCCGACCAGCTGATTACAAATCAGCTGCTCTACCAGCTGAGCTACTTCGGCTTTTACCCTATTTGAGTTTTGAACAAAATTATTCACCCCTCAAAAAAGGTGTGCAAATGTAGACAAGAAAATATTTATGGCAAATTATTTTTGTGTTTCTTTTACAAAAAAAGCATAACCAGTAAATAATTCTTTAACTATCAAACCATTAAATATGCTTTACTTTATCTTTATGCTTTGCCAATTGCTGCTTCAAGGCCTCCGCGCATTGGTCTGCTGCTTCTTCAAACGTCTTGCACTGGCGCTTGGCGAACAAATCATTCCCAATTACATGCAATTTAATCTCTGCAATTTTATTCTCGTTATTCGATGCTTTGTCTAACCGGAGGATTACATCTGCCTCATGTATTGTATCGTATGTGTGCGATAATTTACCTACACGTGCATCGATAAAATCAAGCAATTTTTTGTCGGCATCAAAGTGTACCGACTGAACATTAATTTTCATATGCTACAATTTTGATTAGAAAAAAGTGCAGAACTTAAGCCTTGTTCTGCATCTGCTAAAATATATATGTGTCGCAAATTTCAAATGCTCTAACCTACAAATCATTGAAATTTCTTTAATCGGCTCAACATGAATACATACGCATATGACGTTCTGCTGGCTTTCGCAAAACAGGTTTTTCGCCATGCAGGAATGTCTGAAAAACATGCAGCAGATGCAGCAATTGTGCTTCTTGCAGCCGATTTGCGTGGTATAGATTCCCACGGAATTGCACGATTGAGTGGATACATGCGTTTGGCAGACAAAAAAAGGATAAACCCCAGTCCAAACCTGAGAATTATCCACGAAACTATATCCACTGCCACGATTGATGCCGATGCTGCAATTGGATTAATTTCGGCTCCATATGCCATGCAGATCGCAATCGAAAAAGCCAAAATAGCAGGCACTGGATGGGTAGCTGTAAAAAATTCGAATCATTTTGGAATTGCCGGCTATCATGCAATGCTTGCTCTCGAACACAATATGATTGGAATTGCGATGACCAATGCAAGTCCGCTCGTTGCTCCTACCTTTTCAACTTCGCGCATGTTGGGTACGAATCCTATTGCCTTTGCCATTCCTTCGGCCAACGAACCTCCTATCGTTGCTGATTTTGCAACGACTACTGCGGCAAACGGAAAGCTCGAAATTCTGCAACGCAAATCACACAGCGCCCCCGAGGGATGGATTCAAGATAAAGACGGAAATTCTTCAGTCAACCCGCATGAACTGGCAAATGGTGGAGCATTGTTGCCATTGGGAGGCGACCGCGAGCATGGAAGCCATAAAGGCTATTGTTTAGGAGCAGTTGTCGATATTTTCTCTGCAGTGCTTTCCGGCGCAAATTATGGCCCTTGGGTTCCACCTTTTGTGGCCTTTTTAGATCCGCCGGCCAATCCTGTTGGTGAAGGAATTGGTCATTTTTTTGGAGCCATGCGTATTGATGCCTTTCGCCCGGCTGAAGATTTTCTAAAGCATGCCGACAACTGGATTCGTGCCTTTCGCAATGCGAACCGAACATCTCCGGAACAACCTGTAATTATTCCCGGTGATCCGGAGCGTGAGTGCGAACTATTGCGCCGCGAAAATGGTATTCCTTTACATCCGGCAGTAGAAAACGATCTACAAAAGCTTGGAGAAGCAATGGGGATCAGGTTTGGACATTAGATTACGAACGAAAGCTCAATCCCTACGAACGTGGCCTCCGTCCGGGGCGCCCTCCCGAAAATCCGGGTTTGCTAAAGCGATCCTTGCGAGAATCAGACTTAAATCCGCCTCCACCATATCCACCGCCTCGTCGTTCGCGCGAATCTCCACGCCATTCGCCCTTGCGCTCACCTCTACCCTGCTCGGCTTTGCCGGTGCGTTCAAGACGAATCGGTCTTCCGTTCACGTACACCTCATCGAACCGCGATTCGACCAAATGAGCAAATTGATCGGGGATTTCAAAAAACGAAAACGATCGCCGCAATTCAATCTTTCCGACCTTGGCATTCGGTAAGCCGGTTGTATCGCAAATAAGACGCACCATACCCGATTTATCCACACCATCCATTTCGCCTACCGAAACAAAATAGCGCGTCATCGGAACGCCCGATGGACGTTCGCCTTTTTCGCGAGGCTCCGAACCTCGTCCGGCCTGATTCAAATCACCGGCATTACGGTAATATTCCAAAAAGCGATTAAACTCCAACGATACAAAGCGGCGAATTACTTCGTCTTTATCGAGATCACTGAAGCGCTCAATAATTGCAGGCAAATATTGCTCGATGTCGGGATTTACCTCTACATCGTGTGCTTTGGTTGTAAGATGAAGCAGTTGCTGCTCACATACCTCAATTCCACTCGGCACTTGCTTATGCTCGAATTGCGTTCCGATTTTCTTCTCAATCTGCCGAATTTTAGAAACATCTTTAGCAGTAGCAATAGCGAGTGAAATACCATGCTTACCGGCACGTGCTGTTCTGCCGGAGCGATGCGTATAACTTTCGGGATCGTCGGGAAGGTTATAATTAATAACATGCGAAATGCTATCGACGTCAATACCGCGCGCAGCCACATCGGTTGCCACTAACATTTGTAAGTGTTTGGAGCGAAATTTCCGCATCACGGCATCGCGCTGAGCCTGACTTAAATCGCCATGTAAAGCATCTGCATTGTATCCATCTTTGATAAGCTTTTCGGCAATTTCCTGCGTTTCAATTTTGGTTCGGCAGAAAATGATACCGTATATATCGGGATGATAATCGGCAATTCGCTTCAACGCTTCGTATCGATTTGAAGCAAGCACTTGATAATAAACGTGTCGAATATTTTCGGCTGTTGCATTGCGTTTTCCTACCGAAATTTCGGCCGGATCGTGCATGTAATTCTTCGAAATAGCGGCTACTTCGGGCGGCATTGTTGCCGAGAATAGCCATGTTTGCTTTTCTGCAGGAGTGGTTGAAAGGATAAAATCGATGTCTTCGCGAAAGCCCATGTTGAGCATTTCATCGGCTTCATCGAGCACAACCGTTTCTACTTCATTGAGCTGAATTGCCTTTCGCTCGATTAAATCTTTCAAGCGCCCGGGTGTTGCAACCACAATTTGTACACCGGCTTTGATAGTTCGAATCTGTGTCGAAATAGCAGCACCTCCATACACTGCTACGATGCGCACGCCGGGAAGTTTTGTAGAGAATGCTTCAAGGTCTTTGCTGATTTGAAGACAGAGTTCTCGCGTTGGACAAAGAATTAATGTTTGCGGTGTTCGACGCGTTTCATCGAGAATATTCAACAAAGGCAAACCAAACGCTGCAGTTTTACCGGTTCCGGTCTGAGCAAGTGCAACAAGGTCGGTAATTTGTTCCGAGAGCAGCGGAATGCTTTGCTCCTGGATGGGTGTTGGGGCAGTGTAACCTAAAGCGGCGATTGCCTCCAAGAGCTCCTCACGAAGCCCCAATTCTGAAAAAGATGTCATTCTATAAATTGAGGCGCAAAGGTAAGCCGAATATTCGGGATTAAAGCGGTTTTTATTTCTTGAGGTTGATAGCCTGGATGGCTGATCGAAGAAATTCAAAGTTTTACCAACTAAAAGTATGGTAAAGGCTGCATTGCTCAAGTTCAAAATAAATTTCTGAAGTCATCATTACGATGATGCGCTATTCATCAAAACCAATAACACATTGTATCGATAATCAACCAAAGAATATCGATACAGGATTATCGAAAGTAAAGGCTAATAGGTGATTTCTTGTTGCACAATTGCATCGGGTAAATCGCGGAATTCATATTTCTGCGTCCGCAATCTCGGCTCAAAACCTGCTTCTCGTATGGCGTGTTGAATTCCATCGGCAGTGAAGCGATGTGGCGCACCGGCTGCAGAAACAACATTTTCTTCAATCATGATTGAACCAAAATCGTTTGCCCCGGCATGCAAGCAAATCTGTGCAGTTTTAGAACCCACAGTTAACCACGAGGCCTGGATATTCTCAACATTGGGAAGCATAATGCGACTCATCGCAATCATGCGGATGTATTCTTCGGCATTTACCGTATTGCGTATCCCCTTTACACGACGAAGCAGCGTTCCGTCGTCCTGAAATGGCCATGGAATAAAGGCCAAAAATCCATGAGCGCCCGAAGGCTTTTCACTTTGCACCTGGCGAATCCAGGCAAGGTGCTCGAAACGTTCGTAGATGGTTTCAACATGGCCGAACATCATCGTTGCCGATGTAGTGATATGCAGCTGATGAGCCGCCCGCATCACATCGAGCCATTCCTGCCCGCCACATTTGCCCTTTGAAATCATCCGACGGACCCGGTCGTTTAAGATTTCGGCGCCAGCCCCTGGCAATGAATCGAGTCCGGCATCCTTGAGCCGCTGAAGCACCTCGCTATGCGATAATTTGCTGATTTTGGCAATGTGGGCAATTTCAGGGGGGCCAAGTG
>JBKCFX010000322.1:0-7591 GCA_046303595.1 Bacteroidia bacterium | reverse complement strand
AGTTGATTCATTAAATATCGCTCCAATACTAAAATTCCACCCCATGCATTGCTCAAAAATAAATACGCTCATTTTGATTACAGTCTTATCGGCATCATCAATGATATTCGCTCAACCTCAAAATAAATCTGAAAATACAATGCAACCGATTTCCAACATACTCCTAATGCCTTGGAGCGGACCACATGGAGGCGTTCCTCCGTTCGACAACGTGAATGTTGCCGATTTTGAACCCGCTCTCGAACAAGCCATGGCAGAAAATCTGCACGAGGTCGATGCCATTGCCAATCAACCATCTGCAGCCACGTTCGACAATACCATCCGCGCCATGGAACAAAGCGGACTGATGCTCGAACGCGTGCGCACCATATACGAAATCTGGGGCTCGAACCGCAGCGATGAAGCCTTCCAGAAAGTGGAGGAAAAAATGGAACCGATGCTGGCCGGACTTTCCGATAAAATTTACCAGAATGAAAAATTATTCAAACGTATCGAACAGATTTACACCGGAACAGAATTCAAAACCTTAACTTCCGAGCAACAGCGCCTCTGCAAAGTGTACTACACCAATTTTGTACGTTCTGGTGCGAAGCTTGACGCCGCATCCAAAAAGAGATTGGCCGAAATTAACCAGGAGCTCGCCGGACATTTCACCCGTTTCTCACAAAATCTACTGCACGACGAAGGCGATATTTTTCTCACCCTCGACAAAGTAGAAGATTTGGCCGGCATGCCGCAATCGTTCATTGAATCGGCGGCTCAGGCAGCAGAGCGAAAAAAAATTCCGGGAAAGTTCATTATTTCCAATACGCGTTCATCGGTTGAACCTTTTCTAACCTTTGCCGAACGCCGCGATTTACGTGAAAAAGCCTATACCATGTTCGTTAACCGTGGCGACAACGGAACACAATGGGATAATAATAGCATCATTACCGCCATCCTGAAATTGCGTGCCGAACGTGCTAAGCTGCTGGGTTACAAATCGCACGCGCATTGGCGCCTCGACAACACCATGGCAAAAACGCCCGAAAAGGCACTCGAACTGATGCAGTCGGTATGGAAACCTGCCGTGGCACGCGTTGCAGAAGAAGTTGCCGATATGCAGGCTATTGTAGATCGCGACAACATGAAATTCAGCATCGAACCTTGGGATTATCGCTACTACGCCGAAAAAGTGCGCAAAGCACGCTACGATCTCGACCAGAATGAGGTAAAGCCTTATTTGCAGCTGAACAACCTGCGCGATGGCATGTTTTGGGTGGCCGGCGAACTCTTCGGCTTCGAATTCAAAAAGCTGGAAGGAATTCCGGTGTTTCATCCCGATGTTGAGGTGTATGAAGTAAAGAGCAAAACATCGGGAGCACATGTCGGCTTATGGTATTTCGATCCTTATGCGCGGGAAGGCAAACGCTCGGGCGCATGGATGAATGCCTACAGAAACCAGAGCAGGATTGGCGGAAAGGAAATCACAACCATTGTTTCGAACAACTCGAATTTCGTAAAAGGAAAGCCGGGCGAGGCTGTACTCATTTCGTGGGATGATGCATCAACGCTGTTCCACGAATTTGGTCACGCGCTGCATGGCTTGAGTTCAAACGTTACCTATCCTGCTTTATCGGGAACATCTGTCGTACGCGATTATGTAGAATTCCCATCGCAGCTGCTCGAACACTGGCTATCGACACCCGAAGTCTTGCAGAAATTTGCCTTACATTACCAAACCGGAAAGCCAATCCCACAGGAGCTGGTAAACCGAATAGAAAAAGCATCGACCTTCAACGAAGGCTTCTCAACAGTCGAATATTTATCGAGTGCATTGGTCGATATGCAATACCACTTAAGCGATAAGCCCGAGATCGATGCCGACGCATTTGAGCGCGAAACGCTTAATTCGTTGGGCATGCCAAAAGAAATTGTGATGCGTCATCGCAGTCCGCAATTCGCGCACATTTTTTCGAGCGATGGTTATTCGGCCGGATATTACAGTTATTTATGGTCTGATGTGATTACGGCAGATGCGTATGAGGCGTTCACAGAAGGAAAAGGCCCGTACGACAAAGAAGTGGGTGCCCGCTTGGTGAAATACGTGTTTTCGGCGGGCAACACCATCGATCCGGAGGAAGGATATGCCAATTTCCGTGGTAGAGCCGCTGATACCAAAGCACTGATGCGCAAAAGAGGCTTTCCAGTAAACTAAAAACCACATTATGATTTCAATTAATTTCGCCGTCGTTCTACTCAGCGCCATCATTCCACTGCTGATTGGTTTTATTTGGTATCATCCCAAAGCATTTGGGAACATCTGGATGCGAGAGACAGGAATAGTTCCAGACGAAAATGCAAAAAAACGGATGCCAAAAATTCTACTGCTGGTGTTCGTATGTAGTATTTCTGCCGCTTTCATACTGCAATTTTTTGTGGTACATCAGTTTCATTTTTACTCGATGCTAGCCAATGATCCACAATTAGAAGTTAATGGCTCAGAAGTCAATGCGTTTTACACCGAGGTCATCAATAAATACGGAAGTAATTTCCGTACATTTAAACACGGTGCTTTCCATGGAAGTTTTACCGGGCTGATGTTCGTTTTACCGGTAATAAGTGTTAACGCATTGTTTGAACAGCGCTCATGGAAATACATTGCCATTCATTCGGGATATTGGATTGTTTGTTTAGGTTTAATGGGCGGAGTAATTAGTGCTTTTCCGTAGTAACCAACCAAGTCCAATGTAAACAATTGGGAAAATTTAGTGTTTGATTTCTATTTCCTTATTTACTGTTGGTAAAAGCGTTAGGTCAGAAATATAGGCACTAAAAATGTTAATTGTTGAAAAGATATGCTTAGATGCGTTTTGTTTGCAACATTTGATTCGGTTTAACGCGTAACTTCGCACAAAATAACGGGGAACTACCCAAACCCGAGAACCATGGCATTACCAAAATTTGTAACTATTCAAGGCGGATTTCACAACGAACTGAAGCGGCGAATTAACGAATACTTCGAACAAACCGGCAAAGCCCCGACGGGTGATTTTCGTCTGTATCTGAAAGCATTCATCTTAACAATTTCATACATTGCGGTGTACGTACATTTGGTTTTTTACACACCAATAACTTGGCTGGCGATTTCAGAATGCATAGTGCTTGGAGGTTTAACCGCTGCAATTGGCTTTAATGTGATGCACGATGGCGCACATGGATCATTCAGCAAAAATCCTTTGTTAAATAAGCTTGCCGGATTGTCGTTAAATGTGCTCGGCGCCAATGTCTTCATGTGGATGACCAAGCATAACGTTATACACCATGCTTACACTAACGTTGATGGGATCGACGATGATATTGAAGCACGTCCGTTTTTGCGGCTTTGCGAAACACAGGAACATCGTAAAATCCATAAATACCAGCATGTGTACTTTTTATTTGCCTACTCATTGCTATACATTTACTGGATATTTTTTACAGATTACCGAAAGTATTTTACAGGGAAAATTGGCTCTGTGCCGATTAAGAAAATGTCGATTAAAGAACATGCTTCTTTTTGGTTTTTTAAGGCCTTGCATTTGGTAATTTTCGCTGTAATTCCAATTTGGAGTGTAGGTTTTGTAGCATGGGTTGTTGGTTTTCTTTCAATGACATTCTTCGCAGGGATTGTTTTGGCAATTGTATTTCAGCTTGCACATACCTTGGAAGAAACATCCTTCCCGGTTGCCGATGCAGGGAAAATGCCTGATGAATGGGCTGTGCATCAATTAAAAACAACTGCAAATTTCGCCACCCGCAACAAGGTTATTTCATGGTTGGTTGGAGGATTGAATTTCCAAATCGAGCACCATTTGTTTCCAAAGATTTCGCATGTGCACTACCCCGAAATCAGCAAGATTATTCGCACAGCGTGCGAGGAATATGGAATCCAGTATATCGAACATCCGAAGATGCGGGTTGCCTTGGTTTCGCATGTAAACCATCTTCGGAAATTGGGAAGACCGTAAATTGAACTACTCGCCGTCGGCCGAAAACTCGAATTGGTGTTCGGAGGCAAATCGGCTTTGACTTTGAATAAGCTTATCCTGCAATGCTTTTTCCCTTAATCCAACCGATTCTACTATAGCATTCAGTTCAATTACCTCCGCCTCGGTTGCTTGTTCTCCTTTTAAGAATATTTGAAGCATTCTTGCGTATTCTTTCGCAAACACTGCATCATAAAACCGAAAAAGGGCCAAAGCATCTTTCTGCAAAGACGAGTCATCTTCAAATGCAGTTAAATTGGAGATATTCGTGAGGCAAACTTCTGATGAAGCCCGCAAACTGTCGAAACGTTCACGAATCGCCTTTTCTGAACCCGTATCGTACAATTCATTCAACTTAAGCATCTGACGAATAATAACATTTTGCTGATCCACAATAAAATCATGGTATTCAACGGGCGAATGGAAACGATAGGAACCCGAATTGGCAGATTCTCCGCAGGAAATTAATACCGATGCGAAATACATTGCACTTAAAACGGAAGCCCCTACAGATTTTGACATCGGAAACAAATGTACAGATTATCGCCTTAGGAAATTGTTTCCAAAATCGAACGCTAACTTAAATGGTAAATGCGCAGTTTATGGCAAGTACATCCGAATACGATGTTATTGCCGAGCAGTTTTTTCGAAGGCATCCTTTAACATTTCCGGCAGTAGCGGCTTGGAATAAAACCCCGCTATGTTTTTTGAAAAGGATGCTTCATTCCGATCTTCAGGATCAATGGAAGAGGTTAAAATGAAAACCTTTGCTGAATAGGCGCGTTGTATAAATACTTCCATGAAATCCCAGCCATTGAACCCCGGCATATTCAAATCGAGAAAAATCAAATCCGGCACAGGCATTTTTACCTTTTCCAATTCATTAAGCGCCTGGCGTGCATCCTGAAAGATTGCCAACTGTACTTCGGGAAAATGATCTTCCATGAGGCTGCAGTTCAGAATGTTGTTTATGGGATCATCATCAATAAACCAAACGTTCAAATCTTTGGGCGCGCGAAAGCTCTTCGTGGCCAATCGCGTCTTAGCACTTCGATTCGGAAACCCATCGGGCGAGAAAGGTGCAAGACCGGCAAAACCGCGAAGGGCATGAACCCAATTCACAAGCGGTTGCGTAAATTCTGCTGAAAAAATATGTATACCTTTTCCCATAGCGTACCAATTTGACCTGTGAAACTGCGGTGAAATTCACGATTTCGAAAGCAGTTCATTCAACCATCTTTCAAAAGTTAAATGTGAATTGAAAGGTAGTGATTTTTCGATGCGAAGCAAATTTTTCGTCCTGAATCTATATGGAAAAATTCCCTACAAAGGACTTTAATCCAAGCCTTTATACAGATTTAGCAAGGCTTTGCACTCGTTTTCCCAGCACAATTCGTGGGATGCTTTTTTAAGTTCACGGCGTAGGAGCAAATAGGTGTCTGAATCGTTTTTAATGCGCCGAATTTGCTCTGCCAATGCCTTTGGATTTACCTCAGTGGCAATCCAACCGGTTTGATGCGTTTCAACAATTCGCCTTACCTCGGGAAGGTCTGAAGCCAGTACCGGGATTCCGGCTCTGAGATAATCGAACACCTTGTTGGGCAAACTAAAACGATAATTGATATTCGTATCCTTATCGAGGCTTAGACCCAAATCACAACAAGCTGTTAAACCCAAAAGCCTAGCATAAGGCATGCGGTCAAAAAACACAACCCGACCGCTCAGATTCAAGTCAAGAACCATCAATTTTAATCGCTGAATCATATCCCCGCTGCCGGCAATCAACAATATACAATCATCGAGGTATTGCATCATTTGAACAGCTTCTTCGCCTCCTCTGTCTACATTTATTCCATTTCCCTGCAGAATAATGCGAAAACAATTACGCGGCAGCCCTGCTACCAAATCATCATCATGCTCAATCTTAACTTTTGCAGGCGGAATATTCCGCATCACATGTATAACGTTATTCCCGTAATCGTTGCGGTACAAATCTGCAATAGACTCGTTCACCGTGAACACGTGCTTCAGTTTCGGAAAAATAAATTTCTCAATACGTTTCCACACAGCCTTAACAACCGGCCGCTTCTGAATTTCGGGTACTCCGGTGAAATACTCATGCGTATCGTAAACCAAATGTTTCCTCCGCATTGAGGAAACCAGCCAGGCCGGAAACAGGGTGTCGAGATCGTTGGCATGAATCACCGAACACCGCGAGCAAAGCAGAATAAAGAACAAGCGCACATTCAACTCTGCATAAAAAAGCGGCCCACGATTAAACCAAAGCCGTATCCTTTTTGTGCGGTAAGTGGATGTCTCGAAAGGCAAACTGTTGGACAATTTCCTTCCGAGCAGCAAAACCTCATAACCCGCCAGCGCTAATGTTGTACACACGCGTTGCACCCGTTGGTCGGTTGCTAAATCGTTGCTCACAGTAATAAGTACGCGCACAGTGCGAATTTACATGCTTTGTAATGCATCCGAATCATTCATCGAAGAAATTTGTACCTTTCGACCGCAATGCAAACGTCACTCGAAATACGCAACGGAATCCTGCTTGCTTTTATGGGTTTCCTTTGGTTGCTCATGGAGAAAGCATTGGGCCTGCATTCGACATACCTCAATTTACGCGATTTCGTTTTCTGGCTTATCATCTTCATACCGCTTACAGGCTTTTATTACACACTCAAATACAAGCGCGACAAACATTTAGACGGAAGCATTACCTTCATGCAATGCCTTCGCTCTGTGTTAGTTCTTGTTACGAGCAGTACGATTGCAACCTTGTTTTTTGTATGGCTTTATGTGGCATTGGTAAATCCTAACTACCTCACCATTCGCATGAACCATGAATTGAATATCATCAAAGCCGCGCAGTTAAATCCCGAATCGGAATTGCTGAAGGAAGGTGAGATTAGAACAGGCTTCGGAACCATGAACTATTTGATTCGGTATTTCGTTTCTACCGGCGTTATTTGCAGTATTCTAGGCTTGGCCATCAGCTTATTGATTCGTAAAAAACCAATACAAAAAGTTGAGCCTGAAATTCCGACTGTTCAATAAGCCTGTTCAAAACTCAATCGAAGCAGGCTTAACATTCTGAAGCTTTCGCAATAGCTTAGCAAACGTGGAACTGCAACCTTCAATTTCGCTCAAAAAGCTCAATACCTTTGGCATCGATGTAACCGGAAATGTTGCCATTATAAACAAAATAGACGATATCGGTCGCATTGCCGATGCTACAGGCCAAGGCGCTGCACTCATCTTGGGCGGAGGCTCCAACTTACTTTTTACTAAAAATCCCGAAGGTTGGATCTGGAAAAACGAATTGCACGGACTCGAGATGGCCGACGAATCGGATGAATTTGTATGGTTAAAGGCCGGAGCAGGCGAAAACTGGCATCAATTCGTGCTTCATTGTATTGAAAAAAACTGGGGAGGCATTGAGAATCTTTCGCTCATTCCGGGCTTGGTTGGTGCCAGCCCTATGCAAAACATTGGTGCTTACGGCGTTGAAATCAAGGATGTATTCCATTCGCTCGAAGCAATTGATCTTAAAAGCGGCGCGCTTCGAACCTTCAACC
>JBKCFX010000321.1:0-9969 GCA_046303595.1 Bacteroidia bacterium | reverse complement strand
TAGTCGATCCTGAAAAAGTCCGATTCAGGAAAAATTAATTTTCAAATTCGTCAGAATTAAGCGAGAAGTTTCGATTTGACCGACTAAAAATTTACTGATTCGATTTTCAAGAAAGGCAAATAAAAGATTTAACTGGATTTCTCTCAGTTTAATCTTGAAATTGTACGCCGCTCCGGCCATAATTGCATTTATTTTGTCTCCTTTGAAGCCTTTGAGATAATTTCTGAGCATGCGGTGTTCGTATTTTAAGTGTGCAATTATCGGTTCTATTGCGGCTCTGCTTCTGCATTGCCTTCTTTTGTTTTCTCTGTATTGATCACTTTTGTTTCGGTCTTTTTCCGGACTTGGTAACACCACCTGGCATGAGTTAATTTTGCTCTTTCCCCTAAATCCGCGGTCGCCAATTGCAAAGGCAAATTCTTTTCCAAGTACACTTTTGATTTCATTCAGAACAGGCTCCAACGTTTTGCTGTCGTGAGGGTTGCCTGAAAAGCAGCTTACATCGACTATCACATTGCTCCCAGGAAGTGTTGCGACACTTGTTTTTGAACCAAATTCATATGGTTTATGACTTTTTCCTTTTGCAATACATGACACTTCTGGTTCGTGAAGGCTGTAAATTTTATCTTTTGAATGACGGGTTTGTGCTAATACCTTTAAAAAAAGTGTTTTCAATTTATTGAATGTGTTTTCTTGTTGCTTTCTGCCCACTTCGCGAACAAGCTTACCTGCAATGGTCTTGATTCGTTTCAATGCTTTGTTGGCCTGATTTTTACGTCGGGGATGACGGCTAAATCTTAACTGGATTTTTAGTTCTTTCAACTCTTTGGCAAATGTTTGCTTGAGTTTAATCTTATTTTTCTCCGCAAAAGCTAGCGTTTTCTGTATGATTTTAATAGCCAGTTTCGTGTCGGTAGGGAAGGTGATATTTTTCTCCTGTACCGTTGTATCGATGATTACTTCTTCGGCCTTGTCAATTTTTTGCTGATGCAATTCAATGCTGGCGTTGAAAATCACCTTTACACCAGCTTCTTCAATTCGTTTGCGGAAATAAACCAAATCCGACGGATCACATGGAAGGCTCCATTGAAAATGAGACGCGCCTGTAAAAAACTGATAATATGGATTTTGTCTCCATTCTTCAACGATTACCTCATCCGATTTATTAAACATCTGCTTCAAAATCAAAAGACCAGCCATCAGGCGAATGGGCTTTGCTGGTGCGCCAAACTTACTGTATCGATGAGCTAGGCCATCTTCTATTGCCTTCCAATTAATCTGTTGACTTAAAACAACCAAATGATGTGTAGTGTCAATAAAATCAAGTAAAAGCGGCCGAAATAAATCGGTCTGCGGCTGAATTTGCGAGGATTGTTTGCTGAGCATAGGATAATACTTTCTCCCTGTTTTTGCTCTAAATTACAATTTCTTTGGGAGTTTTAAGAAGTATTTATCAGTAGTAAATTGTTGATAAATAAGAATATAAGACTTTTTCAGGGGCGACTACTTAACCATTCCAAATAAATGAAATTTAAGCACACATAAATCAACCTGGATATTAATCGTGTAAACTTTGCAGGATAGCAGGTTTGAATGTTAGTTCATTGTTAAAAAATACCTCAATCTAAAACATCTACTCCACTTTGCCATTGAGGCCTTTTCTTACCTTTGGGCTTCCCAAAAAATTTGGGGCATAGCATAAACCTTGAATACACTTAAATATGTCAGAAATAGCCGGAATAGAAGAGCAGAATTCAAATCAATCGTACGGAGCGGAAAGCATACAGATTTTAGAAGGTCTCGAAGCTGTCCGTAAACGACCTTCGATGTACATCGGCGATACCGGTGTGCGCGGTTTGCACCATTTGGTATATGAGGTGGTTGACAATTCCATCGACGAGGCATTGGCGGGTTATTGCCGCAATATTTTCGTTAGCATCAACGAAGACAATTCCATTACTGTGCAGGATGATGGGCGAGGCATTCCGGTAGATGAACATCCAAAAGAAAAACGCTCCGCGCTGGAGGTTGTAATGACCGTGCTTCACGCCGGCGGTAAGTTCGACAAAGATTCGTACAAGGTTTCAGGCGGTTTGCATGGTGTGGGCGTGAGTTGTGTGAATGCGCTCTCGACGCAGTTAATCGTTACCGTGCAACGTCAGGGTAAAATGTATCAGCAGGAGTATTCAATCGGAAAGCCACTTTACAGCGTGAAGGAAATTGGCACGAGCGACAAGACCGGTACCAAGGTGCATTTCAAGCCCGACGATACGATTTTCACCACTACGGTTTACAATTATACGACGCTAGCCTCGCGGATGCGTGAGTTGGCATACCTTAATAAAGGCATACGCATTACGCTGAGCGACATGCGCGAGCTGAATGAAAACAACGAGCCGGTTTCAGAAACGTTTTATTCCGAAGGTGGTTTGCGCGAGTTTGTTGAATACCTCGATGCCACACGCGAAAAACTAATCGAATATCCTATTTATATGGAAGGCGAAAAGCAGGGTATTCCGGTTGAAGTAGCCATGTTGTACAATAGCTCGTTCAACGAGAACATTCACACGTATGTAAACAACATCAACACACACGAAGGCGGTACGCACTTGGCAGGTTTTCGTCGAGCCTTAACGCGTACATTGAAGAATTACGCCGAAAAAGAGGGCATGCTTGCAAAGTTGAAGTTCGAAATTTCGGGCGATGATTTCCGCGAGGGATTAACCGGCGTTATTTCGGTAAAAGTTGCCGAACCACAATTCGAAGGGCAAACCAAAACCAAGTTGGGCAACAACGAGGTAATGGGAGCTGTGGATGTGGCCGTATCTGAGATGCTGACCAATTACCTTGAGGAGCATCCTAAGCAAGCCAAAATGATTGTCGACAAGGTGATTCTTGCCGCTACAGCCCGCCATGCCGCGAAAAAAGCCCGCGAAATGGTGCAGCGCAAGAGTTCCTTGAGCATCACCGGCTTACCCGGTAAACTGGCCGACTGCTCCGAAACCGATCCCGAAAAATGTGAGATTTATCTTGTTGAGGGTGATTCGGCGGGTGGAACGGCGAAACAAGGCCGCAACCGAGCATTTCAGGCAATTCTGCCGTTGCGGGGTAAAATCCTCAACGTAGAAAAAGCCATGATGCACAAGATTTTCGAAAACGAGGAAATTAAAAACATCTTCACAGCACTGGGTGTTTCCATAGGTACAGAGGAAGATTCGAAGGCATTGAATATCTCGAAAATAAGGTTTCATAAAATTGTAATGATGAGCGATGCCGATGTGGACGGGAGCCACATCACGACGTTGATTCTTACGTTCTTCTTCCGCTACATGAAAGAATTGATTGAGATGGGCTACGTATATATAGCTACGCCCCCACTCTACCTTGTTAAGAAAGGAAAAGACCAGCGCTACGCATGGAACGACGACGACCGGGCGCGCATCACCATGGACATGTCGAAAGATGGAAAGGAAACCGGAATTTCTGTACAACGTTACAAGGGTCTCGGAGAGATGAATGCGGAGCAGTTGTGGTCCACCACAATGAATCCCGAAAACCGGACCTTGCGGCAGGTTACGATAGATAGTGCTGCTGTTGCCGACCAGATTTTCTCGATGCTTATGGGCGATGAAGTTCCACCACGGCGCGAGTTTATCGAGAAAAATGCGAAATACGCGCGCATTGATGCGTAGTTTGGGATTTAACCGTCCGTTGCAAAATGTTTTAAGGTGTGGGGTGCGTAATCTAATAGCCCTGTGAGCTGAATTACATTCTTGTTTTAAATGTATGCTCGTTGAAAGCCGATTCGAAATATTTAGGTTTCAAATCGAGCAAATCTCAAATTCAAAAAGACTCAAACTCAACCTTGCAACACAGGGATAATACCCTTCATCCACAATTGACCATTTTGCTTGAGGGTTCTTGGTAAATTTTTTCGGATTGAATGGCCTACGATAGTTTGATCATACAAAGCAAGTCCAAATGCTTCCATTGATTTGATAGAATTTGATTCGTTGTGCGTGCAATATGGATGATGAAGGTTGAGTCTATTGCCATGTTCCATGCGATTAAAAGTCCACCAGTAATGTAAAACGGTTTGAAGCATCAACACGCCGGGATAATACATGATATCCTTTTGAATGTCGTATAAATGATGCAATTCAGACCTAAATGCGTTTTGCTGTAGCAAAATATGAATAACTCCTTTATAGGATGCTGCCCTGCAAATACGTGAATAAAACCAGGTTTTCTCAACTGTATTTAGCGTTGATGCCTCGCGCATAGCTCGTTCGGCAAAATCATGAATTAGCCTATTTAGTGATTTTTTGCCTTTGGGTAAATCTGAAATAAGAATTTCAATTTCAAGAATCCGCGACCGCAAGTGGAAATTAAGGTCGAATGCCTCCGAACATGCTTTTAATTCTTGCGCGTTTAATTTTAAATGTTTCACGCGTTTGCCGCGGTAGGCATTTTGCGTAAAATTGAAAAGTTGTGGGAATAGCGCTTTTTGGTTAACCGAAATATCGGAACGATAAAATTGGGTTAAACCTAACGAATACATCCCCTGAACATCGTTCTCGTTGATATACTGTTCGTAAAAGTATTGCGAACCTGCAGCAGAACGCGCTAAAATTTCGAGTAAACGGAGTTGTTTTTCGGGTGGTAATGCATATAAAAAAGCACCTGATTTGCTGAGCCAAATGGCATACGGATCGTATTCAATTTGTTCCAGGATGGCATGAATGGATGCTGCATCTTCGGTTTGAAAAGCGAAGCACAAAGCAATTTCGAGGTGAGCATTGTTTCTGTTTACCAGCATTTGTACTTCGTCGAAGTCGCCCTTGCCTACGAGATCTACAGAATGTGCATAGTGATTAAAATCACTGAAACCGCAGAATTGTGCTACAAGATTCAAGGTTGCTGTGTATGGTTTTGATTTTGAGTTTAAAATACCAAACAAGCGTGCGATGGTGTGTCCCGAGAGAGATATTCGATGCTGGCTTAATAGCGCTGATGCTTTGTGGCAATCGCTGATACTGGTGAGCGCAATGCCAAGCCTCTGCTCAAATATTCTCAATAAATGACTAATTAACAATTTATTCCTATCATTTTTCTTGTTTAACATCGTACTAAAATTGAATTCTTATACACTTCGTGAACACCATATGCAAGTTGCACAAACTTGTACATTTTTCAATCGTTACGAGCAACTAATATTGTCGAATCAATATATGAATAAAAATCAAACTAAAATATAACGTAGATGCATCGGAGCAAGGATTCCAACATCATATGCACTTGGTTATCTTCATACGAAATAATGATCTATGAAATATTGATAAACTAATAATTGAGTCTTGTAAATATAACCGAGAAAATAGTTATTCGATACCATATTAGCTTATCAGTTAATTGCTTGCTTTAAAACATCTTTGGTTTATGCATAGGATAAACCGAAGGTGTTTTTTAGATATTAAAAAATGGATAGTCGCGATAATGTATTTAGTTCTCTATCACTTTACCGGTCGTCCAAAACACACCAAATACCAGTATTGCCAAAGCTAACAAAACGACTGCGCTTAAGGTCATTTTTGCTGCCGCAACACTCCAGGCCAAAACCCTCGATAATAGCAGAAGCCCCGAAATCAATACAAAAACAAGCCACAAACGCCCGTTTTTTAAACGTTCTGTTGCTCGAACCGTTTCGTTAAACCGCGACCACACGCCATGGCTTTCAACATCGGCACGAAAAGCTACACTAAGCCAAGCTGTGCAGGTTATAATGCCACAAATGAATACTTCACATAGGTATGGACTTAGGTGTAAATAAAATGCCAATTGATCTGTAAACTGCTGAAATTCTATCCAATATGCTTGAGCCAACTCATAGGCATTGCCAATAATCAAGGCACTAATCATGGCGGTTAGTTGTACGGTTGCTGTAATTCTTTTCCAATACCAGCGAAGTAAAAATACCGGACCTACACCCGAGGTAATTACCAACAAATACTTGGCTATAGCCAATAATCCATCGGTGTTTACACTCCAAAATAACACTGCAGCCAAAAACAACAGCTTTCCGTGTAAATTCTTCGAGCCTAAACGCGTAAAGAAGTCAACCCCTTTAAGCAATTGTCCGCTCCATAACTGCAGATTTTTCATCACCGACAGAAAAGAGAAAAATAAAAATCCAAGCAAAAAAATGCGCAATACAAATGGCTGCAGTTCAATAAAGTGGCCCAAAAGATCCTCTCCCTTGTAAGCTGCATTTACAGGATGAATAACCGCAGCAGCCTTAACGCCCAATGTGTAAATAAACAATTGCGACACAAGCAGAAAAAATACAAGCATCATAAACTGGCGCATATTGCCTTTTTCGCGAGCATACAATAATTTTTGGCCTTCCATATCGGGAAAATCATAAATACCTGTTAACAGCCAATGAAGTCCAAAAATCATAAATAGTTGCATGCCCGAATTGGGAAATAAGGCCTGTTGTGCTATCTGCTGATTGCCTGAACAATCGGACCGAACGAAAATCCAATATCCTCCAATTCCAAGCAACACAACAAAGCTTAAAATACCCGTTAGAGCATCGGCATTAAAGCGGCGCGACATGGTATTGAGTCTGGTGGTGAGCAACAGAATAATACCCAATAGCAGAACGACCTCTTGCTTACTCAATCCGGCGCCCATGCCGAACATCATAGCAAACGAATGCAGATTAAGCGTTGCAACGAGGGGAACTACGATTAAACCGAGAAACACCGCTCTAAACCGGTATAGCAATTTCGCCGACTTCCCTTCGTACCGAAATAGATGAAAACCATTTTCGAATTCAGTAGGAATTCGTTTCCACAGAGGCGCAATAAATACCAATCCAAAAGCTAAACCGATTGATGCCGCCCAAAATATCCATAAATCGCTCAGGCGGCCTTCGTATACAAACTGGGCAATAATAGGAGCCTCATACAATACAGGCAAATTCACGAGCAGCGAAAGCCCCAACAGATTTTGTTTAAAATACGCCACACGAAAACGGACCGATTTATCCATTGCCTAATCAAACACAGATGCCTTGTGGGCGTAAATTTAACCCAGATTGCGCGACAGAAATCAACTCCGATCAATTTTCATCAACCTAAGTAAAATTGCACTAATCAATCCGCTCCATCCAAATCTGAATTGCGTCTACGGTTCCACCATAACTGGTTAATTCGGCAGCACTTAATACACCTTGTTGAAAAGCAAAATTGGCTACCTGACCGGTCCATGCAGGTGTTCCGGAAGGCAAAGAAGGACATTCAAACAATGTGAAATTGCGTAAACCTGTTGCATTGCTTCCGCTTAAACTGTAGGTGCGTTCGATGTTTTCGCTATTCATGGTATAGGTAATGGGTCCGGTAAAATGGATGGTATCGTTCAGAATTTCCTCGAAAAATCCTTGCCTGTATTTTTGAAGAGTCCAGGATGTTCCGGAAAGCGGATAGCTCGTATTGCCTGAATTTTGTTCAGTTAAGGGCACCAAGCCCGAATAAGCATAAGGATAAATTGCATCGGGCAAACAATTGCTACACGAAGTTCCATTTTCTGTAAAAACAAGTTCTGAAAACCAGGCAATGTTTTTTCCTTCTGTATTTCCGTAGGTGCGCGATGTTTGAAAAACAATTATTTCATCGCCGCCCGACATGTATTCAAATACACGCCCCGAGCCATTTTCAAGTCCGTAAACACGGATGAATTTGTCATTGATAATTTCGTAGTCATACGTTCGGATTCCATTTAATACAAAACGCGTGTTAAAATTCCAGCTTGTAAAATGTTGTATTAAAGAATCTATCGAAAGGGAAACCGAGTCGAAGGCTTGCATGTTCGAATACTCCTGCCCTACCCCAAAATGATCATAATACCGCTTGGTGTAAGGATGATCCAATTCTTCTACATACACACGCCCCGATTGCAATACCCAAGTTTTTCCCCCAATTAAATCGCGTAATTCTCTTTCTTTTCTGCACGATGAACCTAAAATAAGGATGCATGCCCAAAGAAAATAAACTTCAACACTCCATTTCTTCATAATGCAATAACGGATATTTACCAATTGCGTGCGCCATTGATATGATAATCGGGATGCGATTTAATACCGGTACAGCGCCGCGGAGCACACGATTGGAAAAATAAAATTCCACAAAAAAAAATACAGGCCGAAAATAAAATAATGCGATGGGTTTTCATAATGTGTGGTGTTTAGTGTTATATGGATAGCGAATTATTTATCAATAAATTGTATGCTCGATATTTTTTTTAAATAAATTATCTGCTTGCAATCGAATGCTTCCCGCGAATTCTAAACTCATTTAGTATTTCCTGCGAATTCTCCAATTCGGCCTTTAAACCATCTGAAATTGACTTTAAATATGTTTTATAGAAAAAAGAAATATAATCGAATTGAGTAATATCGCGCTCGATGGTTGTTGCGAGTTTTTCAAATGCAATTTCAAGGTCGGTAAACACCATTCTTAAATTTTTGTTCCGAAGTAGAGCTGCATAGTGTTTAGGATGTTCATGTTTCAAATAATCGAGATACCATGCAATAAATAAAGAAAATTCATAATGTGCAATGGCGCTATATACCGCATTTTTCAAGTCTTCATATTGCATTTTTGAAAACAATGTATCGGCTCTTTCATATAACATCCACATTGCTTTTGTACCATGATAATATGCCGAGAATTCGTTCAACATCCCATAAATTGCATGCACATTCGAACCAACATTTTCGGTGAATATATAGGTTTGTAAACGTGGCGATTTTTCAGAAACAACTGCCACCTTTTTAAGAAAAACCTCAACCTCGCGCGGTAAAAAGGCCTCCGGAATATGCGATGTCATTCCAGATGACTTGGGCATTTCTTCAAAATCACATGCTATAAATTCCCTTTTGGAATTAAGAATAACGTATTTATTTTTCGCACTGGTTGAATTGTTCGTGCCATTTAAGTGGCTGTTGCACTTCACCCGGGCTTCATACATACTTTTATGCGCCGTTTCATGAATAGTAACATCGAAATGAGCCAGTCGCTGAGCTTCTGAATTCCATTGACTCCAACTAAAAACAGTATCTAAACCTTGATGATAAATAAATGACGAATTAGCCTCCTCAAAACAACCCGGACCGCAATAATAATTATTCAACAAAGGAGCATATTCCGGCAAAATTAAATTTGTCATTTCGAGATAAGCCGTTTTGTAGCCCTGTATCGCAATCCTTTCATCCTCCAATTTCTGTATCCGCGCACGTTCTTCTTCAATTTTTTGTTTGCGTGCTTCTTCCCGCCTTTCCTGCATTCCCTGGGTTATTCGCTTGTAAACCAAGCGTTTGCCATTCTTGTAATACGTTGTATCGCAAATGGTATCGTTACTCACCGGGTTAAACCGCCAGCTCTGCGATCGATCTGCTACACGTAACCATATATCGTCATCATCATTCTGAAAAGCATACCGGTTTACCGCCAAACCGCGTTTATGTTCGTACAAAACGAGTACACGCAAGTGCCTATCAATAGTAAAATTTGACTTTGATGTAAACTGTATTGCCTTATTTTTCCTAATTACACTGCCTGAATCAATGCTTACTCTGTTTTTTTCGTAATACGACAACAGGTATTTTCCATTCGTGTAAATCCAGAGTCTTTGGACTTTGTTCTTATCCAAAACTTTTTCATACAGTAAACCCTCGCACTGTGAATCGAAAAATTGAGCATAGGATGCTTTGCACAACTGCATGCATAAAATCGCAATAATGACGATGCTTTTCATGGCGTTTATTATGAAGCGGTAAAGCGGAGCAGTATGTCATTTTAGATTTTCGTATCAACTTGGTTATAGGCAAAACGAAGCTGCTTGTAAACTATTTTACACGATTTAAAATAAATTTGACCAATTATTCGGGAATCGGAAAAGTATAGG
>JBKCFX010000320.1:0-1666 GCA_046303595.1 Bacteroidia bacterium | reverse complement strand
ATACAAGGCATACAATATATCGCGGCCTTCGAGCATCGGAAATGCTTCCTTCAGCAACAGAACAGCACCGGCTACATGCGGCCCTGCCATCGATGTGCCTTGGTATAGCGCATATTCGTCTTGCTGTACCGACGAACGCACGTTTACACCGGGCGCACTCACCTCGGGTTTGATTGATAATTGTCCGCCATCGCCACAGCTCGAAGGACCACGACTCGAAAAATCAGCAATCGGATATCCTGTCACATTCCCATTTACAGCGCCTACCGAAAAAACATTCACGCTATCGAGCACAACGTATGCCGGCATTCCCATCGTTGCTGTTCCGGGACCTTCATTTCCGGCCGAAAATTCGACTGCAATTCCGGCAGCATCAAGCGCTTCAAAAAGTCCAACAACAATTGGATTGGTGCACAAGCCATCCACAATTGTATCGCCAAAGCCCCACGAATTGCAGATTACATCCGGAACATCGTTGGTATTTGGATCGCCATCGGGATCGAGCGCAAATTCGAATGCTGCTAAAATAGCTTCAAGCGGACGCACATCGGCAATGTCTTCAACAATCGGGTCGGTAGCGATGTAACTCGCATTGAATGCCAAACCAATTGTATCGGATGTTGCCGGATCGAGACCTAAAACAGTTCCCGTTACATGTGTTCCATGCGCATCGGGTTTATCGGCGGGGTGTGGAAAATCGAATCCCAACCAGCAATGCGCTTCGGGCATATAATTTCCACGATATTGCCGCGAAACCGCCGGATGAACGGTCCAAATTCCGGTATCGACGGTGTAAAGGCGACGCCCCAAGCCGGTGTACCCCAAATTCCACATAAACGGAGCACGAATCGCTTCGTGGCCCGGCTCATGTCCACCAAGCGAACGCCCCGAAACCCGCTCCATCGCAACAGGAGCGTCGTATTTTAACTGAATTTCGTCGCGAAGGCAAATCCATTCCACCCCGGGAAACTGCGTTAGACCCCAAAGTACATTCGCAGAAACCTCAGCAGAAACCATGTTTACAATATGGTAGCGTGCACGAACTTCGAACTCGCTTTCACGTGAAGAAATTCCCTGAGCAAAATCTATCAATGCCTGTTGCGAAAAATCAGCTTGCGATTTTAATACAGATTTTACACGAGCAGGACGTTCAATAACAGGCACTTGCTCATTGCGCATCGTGTGTTTTAAGACAGTGAGCTCCTGGTTGTTTTTCAGGTAAATGTTTACATGGAATTTTTCGTATGCAGCATTTCCATCGAGTTTATGCTGCAGTTTTGTGCTGAAAAATTGTGCATCTGCCTTGAACGTAAAGCAAACTGCAACAAGCAGGATGAAGTATTTCATGTAAAAAGATTAATTCATTTTTAGTAGGCTGCGCAAATCGTCCTGAAACGAGAGCGAATTCAACCCCAAGCCAATCAAAAAATCCTGATCGATACGATCCACAACTTTTGCAGCATGCTCAAGCAGTTCAATGCCCTGCTCGCTCAACATCAAAGTGCGCGAACGGGTATCCATTTTATTCTTCTTGCGTGTGAGCAATCCCTTTTTTTGCAGGGTGCGCAGAATTTTTGAAGTCATCATTTTATCAATGCGCACATGGCGCGCAAGATCTTGCTGACTAACAATGTTTTTTACCTGACTGAGATGATGCAAAGAAGCC
>JBKCFX010000319.1:0-2771 GCA_046303595.1 Bacteroidia bacterium | reverse complement strand
CCGCATTGTAGTAGTCCCAACCGAAACCACGCGATTGCGGTTTCGTTTGCTTGTATTTACAATTTCAGCTGCAGCTTCATTGATCTCCATTTCTTCGCTATCCATTTTGTGCTTGCTGAGGTCTTCTACTTCAACCGTACGGAAGCTACCTAAGCCAACGTGCAAGGTTATTTCAGCGAAGTTAATCCCCTTTAATTCCATGCGTTTCATCAAACCGCGGCTGAAATGTAGCCCGGCTGTTGGGGCTGCAACAGCTCCTTCCACTTTTGCGAAAACCGTTTGGTAGCGGATTTCATCCTCCTCGTCTGGGGTACGCTCTATATATTTCGGAATGGGCGTTTCTCCAAGAGAAAAAAGGACACGCTTGAATTCTTCGTGAGGGCCATCGAATAAGAAACGAAGGGTTCTGCCACGCGAAGTTGTATTGTCAATCACCTCGGCTACAAGCGAATCGTCTTCTCCAAAATAAAGCTTGTTCCCGATGCGGATTTTCCTTGCAGGATCAACCAAAACATCCCATAAACGACTTTCGCGGTTCAATTCACGAAGCAGAAATACCTCAATTTTTGCCCCCGTTTTTTCCTTGTTTCCATACATACGAGCAGGGAAAACTTTCGTATTGTTAATGATGAACGTATCGCCATCATCAAAATAATCGAGGATATCTTTAAACGTTTTGTGTTCGATAGTCTGCGTTTTACGATTTAGCACCATAAGACGTGCTTCATCGCGGTTTTCGGCCGGCCGCTCTGCGATGAGTTCCGGTGGCAGTTTGAACTTGAAATTAGATAATTTCATGTGTCGCCTTATAAAATTTAGCCGGCAAAGGTATAAAAAAGCGTTTGCTATTTTGTCTTTTTTTTGAAGGCCGTTTTCGTGGAAATACGATTTTAACGGACTTGCGTTTATAAGTTGTCTGTTTGTATTTACGATTGCATACAAACGTAAACCAATTTTGCAGTATGAATAAGCGAATGGTTGCCCTGGTGGGATTTTTATGGGTTGCAGTTTCCGCAGTTGGGCAAGAAAAAATGACAACCGCACAATACATCGAAACCTATGCATCTATAGCGGTACGTGAGATGGATGCATACCAGATTCCGGCATCCATTAAAATGGCTCAAGGAATTCTTGAATCATCATCGGGCAATAGCCCTTTAGCGCGTGATGCAAAAAATCATTTTGGAATTAAGTGTAAGAAGGATTGGACAGGCGAGACCTATATTCAGGATGATGATGAGAAAAATGAATGTTTTCGCAAGTACGAAACGGTGCTGGCTTCGTATGAAGACCACAGCCAGTTTTTGAAAAAAGGGCAGCGATATGCAAGTTTGTTTACCCTCGAACGCAATGATTATAAAGGTTGGGCACATGGCTTAAAAGCTGCCGGGTATGCCACAAATCCTCAATATGCTCCTTTACTCATTAAAACCATTGAAGAAAATCGGCTTTACGAACTCGATAAACCGGGGCGTGCACCCGAATTTAAGGAACCCGAGAAAGATCGTCCTCAACCGAAACAGACGTTAACGCAATCGTCAGAAATACCATCGAAACCAAGAGGTTCTACTGGAACAGATTTGCCCGATTTCGAGCTTCGGCGTCATGGAAACTACGGCATTCGTGAACGCAACGGAGTTGAATATGTGCTGGCAAAACGGGGCGATACCTACGATCAAATTGCGAAGGAACTCGACATGATGGGATGGCAATTGCCTCAGTATAATGAATCCGATAAAAACAGAAAACTAGGCGAAGGCGAAATCGTTTTCCTCCAGCCTAAACGCAGAAAGGCAAACGATTATTCTTATACGGTTAAGAAAAACGAATCGCTGTGGGAGGTATCGCAATATTTTGCAATTAAAGTTAGTAGACTCGCCAAACTCAACAACCTCAGCGAAGACGCTCGGTTAAAGCCCGGACAGACAATCAAATTGCGCTAAAAAGCAGTATCAAGTATCGAATCATCCACAAGATTGGGCAGTGTTACTTTTAAACGTGGCTCAGTTTCCATAGCGCGCCGACTGGCTGTAATGGCTTCTTTGTTTCGTGCCCAGGCTCTGCGCGCAATGCCGTTGTTGACATCCCAGTGCAACATCGATTTTAAGCGGCGTTCGCTGTCGGCACTGCCGTCAATCAACATCCCAAAGCCACCATTGATCACTTCGCCCCAGCCCACGCCCCCGCCGTTATGCAACGACACCCAGGTAGCGCCTCGAAACGCATCGCCGGCAAAATTCTGAACGGCCATATCTGCCGTGTATCGGCTTCCGTCATAAATATTTGATGTTTCGCGGTAGGGCGAGTCGGTGCCCGAAACATCATGATGATCGCGGCCCAAAACAATGGGGCCCGAAAGTTCGCCTGAGGCTATGGCGCGGTTAAAGCGCTCCGCAATTTTCATTCTCCCCTCAGCATCGGCATATAAAATGCGCGCCTGTGAGCCCACCACCAATTGGTTTTCGTTGGCTTGCCTAATCCAAGTGAGATTATCCTGAATTTGCCCGCTGATGTCATTCGGAGCGTTCGCAAGCAATTCTTCGAGCACTTCAGCAGCAAGTTTATCTGTAAGGGTCAAATCTTCTGCTTTACCCGAACAGCATACCCATCGGAAGGGCCCAAAGCCATAGTCGAAACACAGCGGCCCCAAAATATCCTGAACGTATGATGGATATTTGAATTCAAGTTCGGCGCCCCCCGAAGGTTTTATCACATCGGCTCCGGCGCGCGACGATTCGAGCAGGAAGGCATTGCCGTAATCGAAAAAATAC
>JBKCFX010000318.1:0-1628 GCA_046303595.1 Bacteroidia bacterium | reverse complement strand
AAATTCTTCAACTTCTTTTCGCGCCCGTTTGGCCTTTTTTGCCAATAAATCGGAGAGAAGCAATTTAATGTGATATTCGATTTCGTTGTCGAACGAATGTATTCCCGATGCACTGAGACTCATTGCGCTCGATTCGATGTTCATCGAAGGAATGTAAATGGATTCATTCCGAATTTCGATTGTATTTTTTAATTGAGAGAATTTCACGTGCCGTAACTCCTCCAATGCAATATACTTTGAAAGGGGTTCTAATGGCTCAAAATCGATTAACTCGCCGCGACTGATGCGCAAATCGGCTTTCGTAAGCACCTTGGTGGCATCAATGTTTAATCCGACATCTGCTAATGCCGAAAACTGGATTGATGCATCAAGAATTCCACGTAAATTTTTATCCTGCAAAACAAGCTGTCCAAAATTTTCGCATTCAAAAAATAGTTGTCTGATATCGACATGCTTCAAATTTGCATCACATTGAATAACCAAATTATTATTCGAAGCCGGATTAACCGTACCATTGAGCAGAACGTTTCCATTCATTGTTTGAAAGGAAAGCTGATTAGCGCTTAAGGTAGAACCGGCTACATCTATTTTACCTGAGATTGCATTGGCCTTAAATCGCTGAAACGTTAAGTTGGCAACGCGAGCGCTTAGGTTAAGATTCAGCCGAGGCGAGATACGTAAGGTATAATGCTCCTCCCCACCTGGTTTTTGTTCACTTCTGCGCGAAAACAACTCATCGAGTTTTACAAGCCTACTTTCTACATGTGCTGCAATTCCTATTGCCTCCTGCTCATCAAAGAGCCATCCGAATAGGTTTGAAAGTTTACCATACAGCTTAAAGTCGCTCTGTCCAACCTTCCCGCTGAATTCTGAAACATTTACCGTGTTGCCATCGAAATTAAAATTCCCACCAAAACCCGTGTAGTCAAGCGTATCGCCATCTATACGAAAGGATGCATTGTTGATGCGGATGTTGCCATTGGCCTGCATCGTTTTATAACCACCCGCTGTGAATTGCTCAACCTGCTCACTGTTTGCATTCATTTTCAATTGAATTGACGCATCGCCACTCAGTTGATGCACCGGCTTCAGTTCTACAAAACGCTGAATGTCTGAAAGATTTATCGTAGCATTCAGGTCAAAACTGAAACGAGGCCGTGAGAAATTACTGATTTCGCATTTGCCTTTGATTGATCCATTGTTCAAAACGCCTTCAAAGGCATCAAATCGTAAATATCCGCCAGGCCGATTTTCAAAGCGGCCTTTGCAATTAATTTGTTCGAAAGCAATATTCTCGCGCGTATTCTCTACCGATAGATTATCAGAAGAAAATTCTATTCGAAGCGCCGGTGTAGTATTTTCATCTATTTTGCCTTTCAGGCGAAGCGTAGCCGATAATTTACCAACACTTTCGTACCGGTCGACATAGTGTTCGTACCCGGCAGGCATTAACGAAAGAAGCGAACGTATGTCCATATCGACACCCGAGGCACTGAAATCAAGGTGCGGTGCTGCGGAATCTGTATAAACACCGGCAAACGAAATTTTTAATCTGCCAATTTCAATTGCACAGTTCGAAAAGGTGTATTCGCCTTTCTGATTATCAATTGCCGTATTTAGATCTAGTA
>JBKCFX010000317.1:0-2861 GCA_046303595.1 Bacteroidia bacterium | reverse complement strand
TTTCGTTTACACTTGGAATCGACAGCAGCATTCAGGTAAAGGGCGCATTGTCGGGTGCACTTGATCCGGTTCACGGGTTTTACTGGACATGGCAAAGCGGCTACATCCATGCAAAAATAGAAGCACAATTGCCCGATGTTGATGGTAAGGAAAAGGAATTAATCTGGCACATTGGCGGCTATCAGGCGCCTTACAACGCTGTACGTACTTCGTTGCTTAACATTCAGCCGGGCAATGTTAACCTCATCTTGAACCTTGATGCACTATTTAATTCAGAATTCGTTTCGAAGAATCCTACAGTAATGTCGCCGGGAAAAGCAGCTTGCTCAATGAGCGATTTAATCATTAAGCACCTTAACATTCAACAATGACGAAATTATTTCTTGCGGGATTGTTGATTGTACTTGTTACAGGCACGAACTATCAGTTTTTGCGGCCTGAACATTTTCCGCAACCTGTTTACAATTTTTCCGAAAACCCACTCAGCGAGGCCAAAATTAACCTTGGTCGCGCCCTATTTTACGACAATATCCTTTCTGTCGATTCGAGTGTTTCGTGCGCTTCCTGTCATTCGGTGTACAATTCCTTTGCACATACCGACCATGCGCGCAGTCACGGCATTCAGGATCGCATTGGAAGGCGCAATGCTCCGGCGCTCATCAATCTTGCGTGGCAGCCACTGTTTATGTGGGATGGCGCCATAAATCACCTCGATGTTCAATCGCTCGCGCCCTTATCACATCCCGATGAAATGGGCAATAATTTAAACACTTTGCTTACACGGTTGCGAAAATCTACATTGTATCCCGCATTATTCAACTCGGCTTACGGCGACACTTCCATTACGAGCGAGCGGTTCCTGAAAAGCATTGCGCAATTTATGCTTACGTTGGTGAGTGCCAATTCGAAATACGACCGGGTTAAGCGTTCCGAAGCAACTTTCTCAGCTCAGGAGCTGCATGGGTACGATTTATTCAAGCAACATTGCAATACATGTCACCGAGAGCCATTGTTCAGCGATTATTCCTTTCGCAACAACGGATTGCCTCATAATCCCGATTTAAATGATTCGGGCCGTGTTGCCATCAGCCTTAAACCAGAAGATCGTTTTCGGTTTAAAGTACCAACACTTCGCAATCTCGAATACTCCTATCCTTACATGCACGATGGGCGGTTTACGCGCCTTTCGCAAGTATTGAAGCATTATGCCGACCCCGGCGGAAATTCGGGTATTACCGATGCGACGCTTGCAAGCGGAATTACGTTAAACGACGAAAATAAAACAGATTTAATGGCATTCCTGCTCACCTTGAATGATTCATCGTTTGTATTCAACCCATCATTTGCCTATCCTTTTAACGTATTTTCAACCGTCAAACCATAATTCATCATCATGAAAAAAATCATCACCATCATTTCTTTCGGCACTGCGAGTTTGCTCAATGCACAGCTAAGTCCGGCAATTACAGCTTGGATTCAAAACATAAGCGGCATTACAGGAAGCCATTATGTAAATGGTAATCCTACACCCATACAGGATGCCACGCTTGCGAATGTGCAAACAGTTCAATATTCTGCCCAATGGGTGTATGTAGGAACGAAAGGCATACCGGCTTACCCAACCGGTCCTTTTTTGGATGGAAATCCTTCGCTAGCCCAGCCGCAGAACGGATACTTTAAGATTTCGCTGAATCCGCAGCAAAATACAGGTACACCAACCAATACAACTGGCGGTAACATTGGCATTTTCATTAATGGCGTAGCCTTGTTTGATTACCGCGATGGGGTTTCATGGCGTGCTGCAACAAACAGCCTTGCCGGTGGTCCACTTGGCGGCATGGGCGACAATGTGTGGAACCGCGATGCTATCGTTGCTGAGCGTGCCGGTTTTGATTGTTCCAAAGGTCATCCTGCCATGGGCAATTATCACCACCACCAGAATCCCTCCGCCTTTAATCTCGATCTGGAGGTAATTTCCAACGTTTGCGACATTTACACTGCCGATGGATTGTACGTAATCGATTCTACGATGCATTCACCGCTTATTGGGTATGCGTATGATGGATTCCCAATTTATGGCGCTTACGGATTTAAAAATGCAGATGGCACCGGAGGAATTGTGCGGATGCGCTCATCGTATTCTTTACGCAATATAACAACACGAACTACGTATGCCAACGGAACAGATGTAACAGATGGCCCTCCGGTAAATACGACATACCCATTGGGCCTTTTCAGGGAAGATTATGAATACATCGCCCCGTCGCCTAACAATCCTGAATTTCTGGATGAGCACAATGGACGGTTTTGCGTTACCCCCGAATACCCGAATGGAATCTATGCGTATTTCTGTACGGTGAATGAAAACTGGAATTCGGCCTATCCGTACGCTGTTGGGCCAACATTTTATGGAACGAAAACAGCCAGTAAAGTACAGAATATCAATGAATCGGTTACATCCTATGTTCAAGAACCTGCACAAGCAAATCAACTAGTCGATGAGGCCAAAGTAAGTGTATATCCGAACCCTGCATCTGAGTTCCTTGCGGTTCAGATTCCATTTGCTACAAAGCAGGCTTGGAATGTAGCGCTGATGGATTCAAAAGGTGCAATCGTAAAATCTACTTCAATTTCTGAGGGGCGTACAATTGGATATTTTGATTTGCGAACCATGTATTCGGGCACATACCTTATAAAAATTAGTTCCGGAGAACAGGAGGTTGTTCGGAAAGTTCTCATTGATAAGGAATGAGTTTATACAGGCCCGAGAAGAATCTATTCTGCAAATTTGAACTTGGAACAAGCCTTTTTTCGATGGGCTTTTTATTAAGCTGATTGAACGTTTTTGTAGCAATTGAAGG
>JBKCFX010000316.1:0-1233 GCA_046303595.1 Bacteroidia bacterium | reverse complement strand
CCCAAAAACTATCCTCGTTAAGGTAATACCATTTTCTAAAAAGAGTTAGTTCGTTTTCGTCTAATAGCTGCTTTAGCTCATCTTCGGTCCAGAGATAAAATTTCCCTTCTATTCCTTCGCTGTCTGCGTCCAATGCCGAATAATACCCGCCCTGTCCGTTATGCAGTTCGTTATGCAGCCAATTTATGGTTTGTTTACACACCTCGGCATAGCGCTCGTTGTTAAATGCTACCGAAGCCTCTGCATATAAGGAAATTAACTGAGCATTGTCGTATAGCATTTTCTCAAAATGAGGCACTTTCCACCAGATATCGGTCGAATAGCGCGAAAAGCCACCTGCAATCTGGTCGTAAATACCGCCGGCAGCCATTTTATCGAGACTCAGTTGCACATGATTTTTCACCGATGCATCGTTCGCGATAAATCCATAACGAAGCAGGCAAATGTAGTTCGACGGCAATGGAAATTTTGGGGCATGGTTGGGCCCTCCATACTTCGTGTCAAATTCGTTTTTCCATGCAGCGATTGAATCTTCAAAATCTTTCGGTGTAATTTCGTTCGAATCGTTGCTTACTTTAAACAATTCGGTCTGCCGAATTCCATTCGCCAATCGTTCGGCATAATCTAGAAGTTCTCCTTTATTTTCTTTGTATATCTTGGCAATTTCCAGGAGAATTTTTTGCCATTTGTTTTTAGGGAAATATGTTCCTCCATATACCGGACGGCCATCGGGCAATGCAATGCAGTTCAAAGGCCAGCCGCCTCTTTGTCCCATTAAATGAACTGCGCTCATGTAAAGTTGATCGATATCCGGTCTTTCTTCCCGGTCTACTTTTATGCAGATAAAATGTGTATTCATGATTTCTGCCGTAGGAATGTCTTCGAAGCATTCGCGTTCCATCACATGGCACCAGTGGCAGGCCGAATAGCCTATGCTAACCAAAATCAGTTTGCTTTCGCTTTCGGCTTTTAGCAAGGCATCGGGGCTCCAGGGCAGCCAATCGACCGGATTGTAGGCGTGTTGCAATAAATATGGGCTAGCCGAATGAATTAGCGCATTGGGTTTGCGTTTGGATGGTTGAAGCATACTGAGTGTTTTTCAGTTGGGCATGAGATGAGAAATGAATAAACGATAATGTTTGATCAAAAAAGTATAGCCTTATAGAAAATCCTCTCCTTCCAAATTCACCTGAACCATGCCACTCCAAGTATTCGACTTCAGTCCATATGGAC
>JBKCFX010000315.1:0-3211 GCA_046303595.1 Bacteroidia bacterium | reverse complement strand
CTATCCAGCTGAGCTACGGGACCTTTAATAGGGCGTAAATATACTTCAGAATTTTCAATTGAACGGGTTAGTCGCAAAAAGCGTCCTGAAGCCAATATTTACATGAAAGTAAATTCAATACATCTACCTTCAAAACAATGGAATGATGAATGCCTATCCTACAAGCGAAATATCGAACTGAACCAAATCAATAAACTGCTGCACACGCTCATCGACCTCTTCTGAACTTAAATTCTGAATGCGTTCGGTACCAAATTTCTCTACACTGAATGAGGCCATCGCTGAGCCAAAAATAACACCGCGCTTCATATTGTCGAACGAAATGTCTTTTGTTTCTGCTAAATACCCAATAAATCCCCCGGCAAAACTGTCGCCCGCTCCGGTTGGGTCGAACACGTCTTCGAGCGGAAGCGCCGGTGCAAAGAATACTTGTTCGTTATTGAATAACAATGCTCCATGTTCGCCTTTCTTAATGATTAAGTATTTCGGGCCCATGGCAAGTATTTTTTGTGCTGCCTTCACAAGCGAATATTCGCCAGAAAGTTGGCGGGCCTCTTCATCGTTGATGGTCAAAACATCTACACGCTTAAGCAAACTTGTTAATTCGGGTAACGCAATGTTCATCCAGAAATTCATGGTATCGAGCACGACGAGTTTCGGACGATTTTTAAGCCGATCGAGCACCTGATGCTGAACGGCCGGTGCAAGATTTCCGAGCATAAGGAAATCACAATCTTGGTAAATCTCAGGAATAACAGGATCGAACGTAGCCAACACGTTCAATTGTGTGTCGAGCGTATCGCGCGTGTTCATATCGTTGTGGTATTTCCCGCTCCAAAAGAAGGTTTTCTCACCTTCCTTAATTTGAAGACCTTCGGTGTTTACACCACGTTTTTGCATCATTGCAATGGCTTCGGCAGGAAAGTCCTCCCCGACAACCGATACGAGGTTTATGTTTTTCGTGAAATACGAAGCAGCCATTGAAATGAAGGTTGCTGCTCCTCCAACAATTTTATCTGTTTTTCCGAAAGGTGTTTCGATGGCATCAAATGCCACAGTTCCGATGACTAAAAGGCTCATGTTATTATTTATTTGGGTAAATTTTTAGGGCTTCGCGCAATATTTCAACGCACTGTTCTAGGTCTTCTTTCTTCAGCACGTATCCAATCCGTACTTCATTTTTTCCTGCTCCAGGGCTCGAATAAAAACCTGTTGCCGGAGCGAGCATTACTGTGGCGTTTTTATAACGGAATTCTTCAAGCAACCATTGACAAAAATGATCAGAATCCTGAATAGGTAACCGTGCCATAGCATAAAATGCGCCTTTCGGCATTGGGCAAAATACACCGGGAATCTGATTTAACCCACTTACTAGGGAATCTCTACGCGACACATATTCATCAACCACGCGTTCGAAATACGAATTTGGCGTATCGAGTGCTGCTTCGGATGCAATTTGTCCGAAGGTTGGTGGACTTAAACGTGCTTGAGCAAATTTCAATGCCGTTTGAATCACATCTTTGTTGCGGGTTACAAGTGCTCCGATGCGCGCGCCACACATGCTGTAACGTTTCGAAACAGAATCAATGAGTATAACATTCTGTTCGATTCCTTCAAGTTGCATAGCCGAGAAAAACGCTTCACCATCGTAGCAAAATTCGCGATACACTTCATCTGCAAATAGATACAGATCGTGTTTCAGAACAATCTCGCGGAGTTTTTCAAGCTCGGCTTTAGAATACAGGTAGCCGGTAGGATTTCCGGGATTTGAGATGATGATGGCTTTCGTGTTTGGGCCAATCAATTGCTCGAACGATTCAACCGGCGGCAAAGCAAAGCCATTGTCGATGGTTGATTTTACGGGAACGACCTTCGCTCCGGCAGTCATAGCGAAACTGAGATAATTTGCGTAGAATGGTTCGGGAATTATAATTTCATCACCCGGATTGAGGCAGGTCATGATGCCAAACAAAAGGGCCTCTGACCCCCCTGTTGTGATGAGAATATCGTTGTGGCTAACTTCAATATGATGCTTTTGATAGTATGCAGCCAGCTTGCGACGGTAGGACTCGTTGCCTGCACTATGGCTGTATTCAATAACTTTTAAAGGTGTTGATTTGACAGCATTTAAAGCTTCTTCGGGCGTTTCAATATCGGGCTGACCGATGTTGAGGTGGTAAATTTTAACGCCTTCGGATTTTGCTTTTTCGGCAAACGGAACAAGTTTACGAATTGGTGAGGCCGGTAACTGAATACCTTTGGAAGAGATGCTTGGCATAAAAATAAAAAACCCCGATTGGTCTATCGGGGTGCAAAGATGGTAAAAAAGATTTGTTATTTGTTTTCGAGAGGAGCCATTCCTCCTTTTTTCTCGGGCATACCTGCATCGGCCGGAGCAGGCTCAACGTTTCCTTTGATATACAGCATTTTGGTGCCAGTTTTATCTTTATCCTTGTTTTGGATGGTTAAGGTTACGTTTTTGTTGATTGCGCCCGGACGCTTTGTATCGTAGCTAACACGGATTGAACCAGTTTTACCTGGTGCAATTTCCTCCTTCGGCCACTCAGGTACAGTACAACCGCATGAACCACGCGCGTTGGAAATTACAAAAGGCTCTTTACCTGTATTGGTAAATTTGAACTCGCATGTTCCGTCGCCACCGTGCTTAACGGTTCCGTAATCGTGCGTTTCTTTGTCGAACTCGATGCTAGGAGTCCAATTTTGTTCTGTGCTCGGAGTTGGTGCCTGAGCGTTTACAGCTACCGCCCCGGCAACTGCAAAAACGAAACTTAAAAAGGTGCGTTTCATATGGATTGATTCTGTTTGTTTTAAAAATTGGAATGCAAATTTAGTTTATTTCAGTAATTCAAAAATTATTTATTGCGGAATTGGCGAATTGACAACATTTTTTGAAGTTTTAGAGGGACTAGCTTTCTCTGCGGGGGTAAGCGTAGCAGGAGCCACTGAACCCTTTGAATCACCTGTAGGATTGACGGAAGCCACATTTCCCAAAATGGTTAATTTCATTGCGCCTTGTTTGTCGTTGTTCTGCCCGGTTGAAAACGTTACATTGACATCTTTGGTAAACGGTCCCGGTCTTCCGGCTGAATTGTATCCAACTGAAATTTTAGCAGTTTTGCCCGGCTCTATGTCGTAACGGGGCCATTCGGGGGTAGTGCATCCACAACCTGCTTGGGCTGTAACCACCTTA
>JBKCFX010000314.1:0-2129 GCA_046303595.1 Bacteroidia bacterium | reverse complement strand
TCGTTAATGCGAAATACCTTGATGGCGTTCACTTCCATGCGCTGCATGTTGTTGATGTAGCCGTTCAGTAAACCTTCGCTTTTGCAATCGGGCTTTTTGAGTTCGGTGTTTATTTGTCCGGTAATCGACTCATACCCATTGGCAACCGATCCCGTGCCTTTTGAAACTTGGATGGATTCGACCCACGAACCCGGGATGAAGTTCAATGCCTGATTTACTCCCAAGCCGCGCATCATCGGGAGATTTTCAATGGTGAGTTGCGTGTAAATTCCGGCCAGCCCCAGCATTTGAATCTCCTTGCTTCCCGTAACGGCATTGGTGGTCGAAATATCAACCGTGGCGTTGTTCTGAAAGCTCTCGCTGAGGTTACAGCAAGCGGCTTTGTACAATTCGGTTTCGGTAATGATTTCGGTTTTAATCGGATTAATCGAAGAGATGAGGGTACTCTGGTTTTTTGCCCCAACTTCAAGTTCTGAAAGCAACGTTGTTGATTCGAGAATAAATTCAGGAAGGTCGTTCGATCCGAACCGAAATGTGAAGGTATCGGTTTTAAAGCCGGTGGCTGAAATGAAGAGTTGAATAGAGTAAGGTGCAGCGCTGAAGGAAAATTGTCCCTTGGCATCGGTGCTAAAGGTTTTATCAGAACCTGAAATCTGAACAATGGCTCCCGGAATTGGGCTAAGTTCATTGTTCTGTTTTCCACTCACTTTACCTGTCACTATTTGTGCATTCAGAAATCCGGCCATTAGCAAAAAACATCCGCTCAAAAGCGCTGAATGCAATGGCTTCAAATGAATGTGGCGCCGAAAATCGAACATCGAAAATCGGGTGGTGTTTAACATTTGTAGCATGACCATTTTAATGTTGGTGTCGATCGTATTGACAGCAATGGTCAAGCTTTTTGTAGGCTTCATCGGGTGCACGCAGCGAATCAACATCGTAGCCTATTTTTAGAATTTCGGCTGCAATGGTTTGTATATCTACCTTTTCGGGCTTGTAGACAATGGTCAGTTCTTTTTTCTCGAGGTTGTAGTTGGCGTCTTTAACGCCTTTAATATCGGCAGCGAGTTCGATGCGTTTTTTGCACATGTCGCACATGCCGGGAACGCGCAATACTGATGTTGTTTGCGCTGTTGAATTTTGAATGGAAAGCAATGTTGTAAAGATTGCTGCTGCAATAATCTTTTTCATGATTTTCAGAATGTTAAATTTTTAGAAAGAGGTCTGGAAATGGCCTAATCCTAAATCAAAAATGTTCTGAAAAGTATGATGCGTTGGGGTGGCGGAAGGTCGAATGCACAGTATCCGAATTCTACCTTCATTGAATTGGCTTCAATGCGATTGGTAAACCAATTTGTGCGAGTTTCGCTAGTTGTGCAAACGGGCGTAAAAACAGGTGTGTTAACGCTTGTATGTGAATCGTCGGATGCCTTGATGAACAAGCCTTCATCGTTGCAACATCCCGGTTCATCCTCCTCCGGACAGGCGCAGCAATCGTCCTTTACAAATAAACTAATGCAGTTGAGTTCCCCTCCGCAGTAATGAAGATTCAGTGCCCAACCCGATACCGAGCCGATGTAAAGCAATGCGAAGATTATGGCTACACTACGTTTCATGCTACAGGTATTGCCTCAAATCCCAATTCTGATAACGCGTTTTGAAGTTCCGACACCTGTAATGAATTGCTTTGAATGGATAGCAGCTTGTCGGGAGATTCGGTACGAACGTCCCATGCTTCAATACCCTGCAGTTCATCCAATACCGGACGAACCATCCTTACACAGGATGCACAGTTAATATTGGTTTTGAAAAGAAACGTTTTCATTTCATCACAAAAGTAAGCAAGATTTGATAGCCAAACAATTTGTGGTGTTCAAATAAATTCCTCATCGGATGAATACCTTTGAGCAAAAATATGCGTTACTATTTCGAACTTTCGTTAATCTTGCAATTACTAAACAAAGAACTATGAATTGGTACGAAACACTTTTCGAACTCCTAAAATACATTGTGCCTATAGCCGTTGTGTTTGCTTTTATTTATTTCATTCTAAACAATTACCTTGAGGAAAATTTCAAGCTGCGCTCGCTCGATCTGAAGCTTCAAAATCAACAATCCATCTCACCGTT
>JBKCFX010000313.1:0-2131 GCA_046303595.1 Bacteroidia bacterium | reverse complement strand
ATATGTAAGTTCGTTTAATTGGGATTTTGGCGACGGCAATACCACTTCAACACAAGTAAATCCAAACCATACGTATGCCGCCGTAGGCGAATACACGGTTTGTTTAAATGTGCAGAACATCTGCGGTACCGACCAGTTGTGTAAGCAGATTACGATTGCCGGCCTGCAGAACATTTCGCCCACCCAGGCGGCGGTAAACGGGTTTGCCTATATCAATTCGAACGGCTTTGGCTTTGGCAATGGCGATTCAATTACGCTGCGTCATAGCATTTCCGGAACTATACTTACGGCGAATACTTCGAGCTTTATCAATACCCGAAAACTACTGGGGTATTTCACGTTTAACAACGCCGAGGTGGGACTTTACGATGTAATTCTGCACAGCGCAACGGCCCCCGATACCTTGTTTGGTGCTTTTAGCATTTCTGTGCCCAATAATCTTCCACCTGTACTAACGGTTTCGGGCAGAACGCAATTAAGAACAAACCGTACCACGACTCAAACCATTACCATTAGCAATCCTTCGAACAACGCCATCTTTTTATATCCCGTTTCGTTGGCCATTCCTGCAGGCGTTGTGCCTAACTTCAAAGCTCCGGTGTACAACGACCCCTTGGTTCCGGCAAGCATTCAATCGTTTAGTTCGACCGTTTTTTATCCCTATACCAATCCGCAGGGGCAAGCGTTTAACGTTGCATTATTGGGTATTCCTAATATTCCGCCGGGCGGTTCGGTTAGCGTGCCGTTTTCCTTACTTATTCCGCAAGACGGTTGTTATGAAATCAAACTTTCGCAATGGGTCCAGAAAATTGAACCAAGTACTGGCCCATGCAATTTTCTAAATCCCGAAGCAGAATGTGCCTTGTCCATACTCGGTCTTGTTCCGGTAGTTTCCTGTGGCATATCAACCTTTAATCTAACCTGTACTGTTCAGGAGATGTTGCAGGGCGATACGACGAAGGTGTTTGACTTAATGGAAAACTTTGGTGGGGCCGTGGCCGATTGCCTTGCCCCAATATTCGAAGGGCTCGCAGTGGCCAAGGTATTAGAAAAAATAGACGAGGCTAATGATTATAAGGGAATAGTGAACGACTGTAGCGAATTGTTGGTTGAAGAGGAACTTGCGCACGAAACGCGCACTATCTGCAGCAATTCATCAAACGATCCGAATACCAAAACGGGCAATCAGGGCATCACGCCCGAAAACTATGTAAACCGCAGTGAGGTGTTGAACTATGCTCTATTTGCCGAAAATTTAGCAAGTGCCACCTTGCCGGCCGCAGAAGTAAGCATTACCGACACTCTCGATACGGAAAAACTCGATATCAAATCGCTAAAAATAGTGAACGTAGTTATTGCCGATTCTGTTTTTACTGTCGATATACAGGGCGATTCGTATGCTGCAGATTTAGAGTATCAAAATGCGTTTGGAATGTATAAGGTAAGGTATACCTATGTGCTCGATACGCTTACCGGCATTATGACACACCGTTTCTTAACCCTCGATACAAATACGTACGATTTACCCGAAGATCCTTTAATTGGCTTCTTGCCGCCTAATGCAATCGACAACGAAGGCGAAATGTCGGTGCATTTTACGGTGAAGCTTCAATCCAATTTGCCGCATCTAGACGAAATTCGGAACAAAGCCTCCATCGTTTTCGATCAAAATGCACCCATACTCACCCCAACCTGGATAAATACCATCGACACCATAGCACCGCAAAGCACCATCAGCAGTGTGTCGCAAAATGGAATTGGAGAAATTACACTGTATTTTTCATCGTTTGATGCTCACGCCCAAACCAAAGACTATTTTCTTTCGGTGTCTGAAAACGGCGAGCCATTTCAGTTGCGTTTTCTTGCCATTGATGCCGATAGTTTAACGTTTCAGGGAACAACAGGAGCAACGTATCAATTTAAGATTCAGGCGCGCGATTATGCTAATAATTTGGAGGACGAGCACAATGCGGTAGATGCAGAAATTACCGTTGCAAGCGGAATTCGTGGCCGGGCAAATCAAAATCTGCTCATATATCCAAACCCCGCTAAAACGGCAGTGAGGCTGCAGTTTGCCGAAGAAATTAGAGGGGCCGAAATTCAGTTTATTGACGCGTATGGACGAATAACG
>JBKCFX010000312.1:0-2360 GCA_046303595.1 Bacteroidia bacterium | reverse complement strand
CTCATTTCTAATCACTGCTCGCGACAAGGAGGTTGCTCACGATTTACTCAATAAATATAATATTCCCTTTATTAATCGAGGTAAAGGAGGAAGCGGTTTATTTGCCAAGGTTTACTATATGCCAAGGGCAGTCTATTTTCTCATACAGAAATCGCGTAAATTCAAGCCAGATTTATTTCTCAGCTTTGCTAGTCCTTATGCGGCACAGGCAGCATTTTTATTGCGAAAACCTCACATTGCTTTAACAGATACTGAGCACGCAAGAATTGAACGATTGTTTTACATTCCATTTTCAACAATATTAATTACTCCTGATTCATTCATTGGAAGTTTAGGCCGAAAACAATTGCGAGTTCCTGCATTTGTTGAATTCTTATATCTTCATAGAAGGCGGTTTAAAGCCCAAGCCGAAATACGTAAGGACTTGGGCTTAGGCTCCGACCAAAAATTGGTTCTGTTGCGGTTTATCTCTTGGGGCGCATCGCATGATATAGGGCAGCACGGAATTCCCGATAGCGAAAAGCGCCTTCTTGTTAGTCGTTTCAATGAACTGGGTTACACGGTGCGCATTTCTGCAGAAGGCGAATTATTGCCTGACTTGGAGCCATATCGACTTAAATTGCCTAGCAATCGGATACATGATGTTATTGCAATTAGCAACCTATTCATTGGTGAGAGTGGAACCATGGCCACCGAAGCATGTTTACTGGGCACGCCGGCTTTTTTCGTTAACTCGCTCGATGCAGGTGTTTTTCGCGAAGAAGTTCAACGTGGACTGTTATGGCATTTTCAATCGGGCGAGGATGTAACGGAAAAGATTATTTCCATTTTGAATACAACCGATTTTGAAGCCAAACATCGAATGGCTGTTCAAAAGCTACATGCCGAAAAAATTGATTTCACGGGATTTTTAGTATGGTTTATAGAGCACTTTCCATTGAGCTCCCTTGAAATTAGGATTAACCCCGATTTATTTATAAAATACATAGCATACCCGTCCAAAACGTTTTCTGTCTGAAAATAGTTTCCCGATTTGGTGCGGAATTCCGCATCAAAAATAGCAGTTTTAAAAATTAATCCCCCCTTGTTTTAGAAAAGGGAAAGCTGTAATTCCAATTTATCGATTTCGTCGTCATCTAAAAAGGGTTTATCGAGCCATTTTTTAAGGTCAATTTTCACAAAAAGGTTCAAACGAATAAAAGACACCAAATTTGAGAGGTGCCAAGAGTGTTTTGCTTCCTTCTGAAGTGTCTTTAGCAGCAGAATCGTGATTAGTGCTGTCCAAATCTGTATCAATACAGCATTCATGCTTGTGCCAATGAAAGACTTGATTTTTAGGTGTGTTTTGATCTCTTTGAAGAACGACTCTATGCTCCAACGGCGTTTATAGAGTTCCGATATGGAGGATGCTGTCCAAGTAAAATTGTTCGTGAGCAGTTCCAAATAAATTTCTTGCTCCTGGTCCCAAACCTGAACCATGCGTAGCTTCGTCGGATACTTTGATTTTGATTGAGGCAAGCTTAAATATCCCTGCCAATCGTATTGAAGATGTGGGTTTGCTTCGTCTGTTGGGCTTAATGGCCGTTCGGTGAGTTCTAGTTTGATATTCTCCTTGCCACGAATAACAAAGAAAACGCCTTGTTCATCTAACTGCCTCATCCAGTTAAAATCTACATAAGCACGATCGGCCACAACAATGCTTCCTGTTGGAAACTCAATGTCGTGTGCGGCTTTTACATCGTGCTTTTTTCCATCACTTAAATCAGCAAAAACGGGCATGCATCCATCAAAATCAAGCACGGTATGAAGCTTAATAGCACCTTTCTTCTTTCGGAATAACGCCCAATCAAACACTTTCAGACAAAGGTCAATTGTGGTTGAGTCTAACAGATATATTTTCCGCTTAGGCAATAGCTTACGGCTGTTTTTTAGCGTCGATTCAAACTGATCGTAAAGATTAAAATACATTGCCTGAAACAGCTCCCAGTTACGGTGCTGGTTGTTGTAGGCCAACGACGATCGTTTCATGGCCTTTGTAACGCCTAGATGGTTTAAATCGCCTGTTGCAGATCGCATTCCATTGCAGACATCATTAAGGCTGTTTGATTTGGAAAACTGGCAGAAAACCATAGTTACAAAGTGCGACCAGGCATCATTTCCCTTGCTATGCTTATTGGATTCAAACTTTTCTGCAAGTTTATTGAAAGAATCTCGCTTAATTTTTTGGAATATCTGCGCAAATAATGTGATCTTCATGCCGGAGTTGGTTTTTGTTTTTTTGTCGTAAATCAAACATACCGGATTTTATCTGGACCAACTCCAATTTTTTACCCTAATTTAAAACGTCTTGGACGGGTGTG